>JAUWWU010000102.1 GCA_030616695.1 Candidatus Omnitrophota bacterium
CTAATATCAGCCTGGATACGTCGTCGAGCCTGCAGCTTCTGTCGCTTTCGAGCTCTAACAGGTCCTTGCTCAACGATAAAAACTCACGCACATTCACTTCCTGCGACCCGGGAAGGAGGAGGCGCGAATCAGGATAAAGTTTTTTTGCCGCTATAAGCGAACTCAGCGCATCGAAATCTGCGGCTGCATGCGTAACAATCAGATCCATCTTTCCGTATCCCGTCGTCCGTAAAATTAAGGCCTTGGATGGAATTTCTTATGAATAGATTTTAGCCGTTCCTTATTGATATGGGTGTATATCTGAGTCGTGGAAATATTAGCGTGGCCTAACATTTCCTGGACAACCCTCAAGTCCGCTCCCCTTTCCAAAAGATGCGTTGCAAACGAATGCCGCAAGGTATGCGGGGTTATATCCTTGTCTATGCGCGCCTTCTTCGTATACCGCTTTATGATCTTCCACAACATCTGCCTGGACATCCTATGTCCCAGCCTGGTAAGGAAAAGGCCTGTTTCCGAACAGGACTTTACGAGTTTGGGCCTTACATTGTCGTTATACCTTCTTATAGCCGTCTTTGCCGTTTTTCCGAGAGGGACGATCCTTTCTTTAGAGCCCTTTCCCAGGCATTTCAGCACTCCGAGGTCAAGATTTACGTCCCTGACGCCTAGATTCACGAGCTCTGAAACTCTAAGCCCCGTGGCATACATAAGCTCCAAACAGGCCTTATCCCTTACGCCTATCCAATCTTTAAGGTTAGGGGCGCCGAGCAGTTTATCCACTTCATCAAAAGAAACGGCTTCGGGGAGATTTTTCCAAAGTTTCGGCGTTTCGATAACACTCGCTATATCGACCTTTAAAAAACCTTCTCTGGTGAGAAACCTGAAGAAGACCTTCATGGCGGCAAGGCACCGGGCCACGGAATTTGCCGACAGGCCCTTGTCCTTCTGGAAAAACATGAAATCCGTTACATCTGATTTTTCGACGTCTTTAAAAGACGCTATGCGGCGCCTTTTCAGAAATCTCGCGAATTTATTCAGGTCGCGGCCATAGGCGGCAAGTGTATTCTTCGAAAGCCCCCTCTCCAGCGAAAGATAATCCAGGAATTGGTCGATATTTGTTTCCATGTCATACCTAAATCATATTGTATAGCTATTGATGCAATAATTTTCGCGTTTTTCCCTGCCTATAGTACTCGACGGCCCGTGCCCCGGGTATACAACGGTCTTTTCATCCAAAGTAAACAATTTATGCTTTATCGAATCTATTAAGTGCTTATTGGAGCCGTAGGAAAAATCCGTCCTGCCGACGCCGCCCATAAACAGGGCGTCGCCGGTAAAGACTATGCCGTCCCCCAGCAGCGATATGCTGCCGGGCGTATGCCCCGGCGTATGTATGACCTTGAGCCTTAAATCCCCGATCTCTATAATATCCCCCTCTTCAACTACACGGCTGGCGGGCGGGCTCTTTATGGCAAACCCGAAGGCGGCGGAAAGGTTCAACTCGGAATTTTCCAAAAAATCCGCGTCCAGTTTATGGATGTAAATGGGGGCGTTAAACTTTCCGTTTGACGAAATATGATCGCCGTGGCCATGGGTATTTATAATGCATTTTATATTCACGCCGAGTTTTTTGATCTGCGATTTTATTCCGTCTCCGTCACTACCGGGGTCTATGAGCGTGGCAACCTTCTTATCCGTATCGGCGAAAATATAACAATTGGTTTCCAGGGCCCCTACGACTACTTTTCTTATCACCTGTTTCATACCCTATTCTTCCTCGCTTTCTTTTGTATTTAGTTCTGCGTTATCGCTTTTTATATAATCCTTCATCCTGTTATAAGAGAAATTGTTTACTATCACCCTTCCTGTCCTCTCGGCCAATTTGCGGCTATGCGGGTCTTTGACAATGTCCCTTCTGGTCTTCTTTAATTTTTCTAATAATGACTCCAGGTGTTTTATCTGGACGTCCAGCTCTTCCGCCTTCTCGTCTACGAGAAGGTCCCTCATGGCCGTAAGGTGCCTGAGCGATTCGTTTAACGCGGTGATGTCCCTTAAATGGCTTGTGCCTTCCATCCTTTCCAGGTCCAGCTGCCAGTTGCGCCATAATATATAACAGTCCTGATACCGTTCGTGAGGCGGCTTTGGTTTATATTCTTCGGGCCTATAAAAGGAAAATTCCTCTTCTTTGGGCTTTCTCTTCCTGATAAACTTTCTCCTCAATTCCGCACACCCGCATATATTGGCAATAAGAACGAAAACCAGCGCTATTTTTAATACGCCACCTATCATTTTTTTGAATGCCGCTTCGTCGATTATCTTTATGGCCAGCTTCTTCGCCTTATCATACTTAGAGCCGGATTCGCTGCCCGCCACTACCAGATCCGTCTCTTTGCTTACGCCGGAGGACGCCCTTCCGCCCTGCTTGCGGACAAGTTGCTCGGCCTCATTGCGCGCCATGGAGGACAAGCTCCCCGTGAAGACAACGGTCTTACCCGAAAAAACGCCTTCTTTCTTTACCTGCTTTTCCGATGTCCTGACGCCGGCCTCTTTCAATTTTTCTATTACTCTCATATTGTCTTTATTCCTGAAAAATTTGTAAATGCTTTCCGCCATAATAGGGCCTATCTCTTTGTTTGCCTGCAAATCCTCCGCGCTCTGTTTTGCTATATTCTTGATAGAGCCGTATGTCTCCGCTAATATCCATGCGGCGTGGACGCCGACCTGCCGGATGCCGAGGGCGAATATCAAACGCGACAGTTCATTTGCCTTGCTTTTCTCTATGGCGCCTATTAGGTTCATGGCAGACTTTTCGGCAAACCTTTCAAGCCTTTTTATCCGGTCCCGCTTAAGATAATATAAGTCGGCGTAATCCGCTATCATCTTATTATCAACAAGTTGATCGACCACAGCTTCGCCGAGCCCTTCTATATCCATGGCATTTCTCGAAGCAAAATGTAATATCCTTTGTTTTACCTGGGCCCTGCATGAGACATTCTCGCACCTGATAGCGACTTCATCTTTATACCTTACGGTCTTTGAACCGCATACGGGGCAGTTCTCCGGCATCCTGAACTTGCGCTCTTTACCGCTTCGCTTTGCCTTGACCGGCCCTACTATCTGTGGTATTATCTCGCCGCTTTTTTCCACTAATACCCTGTCGCCTATCCTTATATCCTTTCGCTCTATTTCGTCCATATTATGGAGTGTGGAGCGTGAAACGGTGGTGCCGGCTATGCGGATGGGCTTTAAAACGGCCACCGGCGTCAAAGCCCCCGTCCTGCCTACCTGCACCTTAATATCCAAAAGTTTGGTCTCTTTCCTCTCCGCCGGAAACTTATACGCTATCATCCAGCGCGGGCTCTTAGTGGTAACGCCGAGTTTGCGCTGCTGCCTGAACGAATTGACCTTGATCACCATGCCGTCAACGTGATAACCCAGGCCTTCTTTTTTCTTTTCCCATTCGCCGCAATATTTAATAACGCTTTCTATATCTCGAAATTTTGATATCTCGGGGTTGACGCGCATCCCCATCTGCTTCATATAGCTGCATAATTCATACTGGCCTTCTATCCCTATTCCTTCGAACGCGCCTACGCCGTGGACAAATATGTCCAGATGGCGCTTAGCGACGATCTTCGGGTCAAGCAATTTCAAGGAGCCGCCGGCAGCGTTTCTCGGATTGGCAAAGGGCTCTTCCCCAGCCTTCTCTCTTTCCTTATTGAGCGACAGGAAATCCTTTTCGGGCATATATACCTCCCCCCGGATCTCGATAAGCCTAGGGACGGTATTGTTGACTTTTTCCAGGCGCGCGGGGATGCTTTTTATCGTCTTTATATTCCGGCTTACGTCGTCGCCCGTCCTGCCGTCCCCTCTCGTTACGCCCCGCTCAAGCCTTCCGTTTTTGTACAAAAGCGACATGCTGGCGCCGTCCACTTTAAGTTCAACGACATATTCTAATTTCCCCCCGTCAAGATTTTTCTTCACGCGCTCGTCAAAGGCCCTTATCTCATCGGCGGAATATGCATTGTCCATACTCATCATCGGCACGATATGCTTCGCGGTCTTGAATCCCTCCGCCGGCTCGCCGCCCACCCGCTGCGTAGGCGAATCCGGGCTCCTGAATTCGGGGAATCTCTCCTCAAGACGGGCCAGCTCTTTCACCAAATCGTCATATTCTCTGTCGGATATGGCCGGGCTGTCCTTGACATAATAGAGCTTGTTGTGCCTCTCGATCTCCTTCCGCAGTTGTTTAATGCGCGTTTCAGCATCCTTCTTTTTCATCTCTCGGCTCCCGCAAATCCCCGCACCTTAATTGCCTGACAATTTCTCTCTCGCCCTCTCA
>JAUWWU010000128.1 GCA_030616695.1 Candidatus Omnitrophota bacterium
CTCGGCAAGCGCTCCCGCTTTTTCCTCTATCTTATTTTTGCTTATTTTTCCGGTAACAACCGCCGCGGTCTCTAGATCACCGAGGAATATGCTAATCCTTCGTATATTTTCGCGCGCCTGGGGTATTTTTATCTTCTCAAACAGGTTTACCCTCTGCGTTGTGACCCTGAGCTCTTCCCTTACAAATTTGAGTTGTTTCTCGAAGACCTGATATCGCGCTTTTAAACCGGCGAGTTCTTTTACCGCCTCGATTCCGTAATCTACCCATAAGGGTATTTTAATGATATCGTAATTATTTTCCTTGAAATCTACTTTTTCGAATATCGGTATGTCTATCCCCGCTATGTTTCCCGTCGAAACCCGTATCTTTTCTACCCCGATAAGTTTTTCGATATGCACCTCTTCGGCAAATACCGCTACCCATTTATATACTGACTGCCTAAATATCTCTATTTGCCTTTCCAGCTCGTCTGTGGCATGCAGAATCCTTATTATCTCTATCTGCAGTTGCTGTTTTTTAAGCGTAAGGGTAGGGAGATAGCGGATGAATCTTTTAAGGTCGTCTTTTTGCCTTTTAAGTTCGTTTTTGGTATGTTTTATTCTTTCCATGGCTTACCGCGGCCAGAATTTTTCTATAAGTTCTGTGCGGAAATTACTTTCTTCGGGGCTAAAGCAATCGGCCATTATCTTCCAACCGTTATCCAGGGCTTTTTCGAGAGGGATGTTTACCTTTAAATCCATCATGTTGTCTTCAAAAAGCTTTCCGTATTTCAAAAGCTTCTTATCCCACTCGCTCATCCGGAAACCCATCGTTCTCTTTTCCTCTGTTTCTCTATACTGAGCATAGAGTTGCAACATTCCGTCCATAATACTTCTGTGGTCTTCACGAGTGTTTTTGTTAACAAGCTGCTTCAGCCTGCTTAAGGACCCAAATGGCTCGATCCTGCCGTTTCTTAAGTAAAACTGCCCTTCTGTTATGTAGCCGGTGTTGTCAGGGACGGGGTGGGTTATGTCGTCACCCGGCATGGTTGTTACCGCTAAAATGGTAATAGAGCCCGCCCCCTCAAAATCTACCGCTTTTTCATACCGCGCGGCAAGCTGGCTGTAGAGGTCGCCGGGGTATCCCCTGTTTGAGGGAACCTGCTCCATGGTAATGGCTATCTCTTTTAAGGCATCAGAGAAATTTGTCATGTTGCTAAAAAGCACGAGCACCCTTTTGCCGGCCAGGGCAAACTTCTCGGCTACCGCCAGGCACATATCAGGCACCATAAGGCTTTCAACGATAGGGTCGGATGCCGTATGAATGAAGAAAATAGACCTCGCTAACGCGCCTTCCTCTTCCAGGGTGTTTCTGAAATACATGTACTGGTCGTATTTAATCCCGATACCGCCTAAAATTATCATATCCACTTCTGCCTGAAGGGCGATCCTCACCAGAAGCTCGTCATACGGCTCTCCGGAAACAGAAAATATCGGAAGTTTCTGGGATTCCACCAGTGAGTTAAAGACATCTATCATGGGGATATTCGTCCTTATCATCTGGCTCGGAATAATTCTTTTCGCCGGGTTTACCGCAGGGCCCGCAATCTCTATGAGGTTTTCTGTAAGTAAGGGGCCTCCGTCACGCGGCATTCCGCTTCCGTTAAAAATTCTTCCCAAAAGGTTAGACGAAAACCCTACCCTCATAGGGTGGCCGAGAAACGTTACCTCATCGCCCGTGGATATGCCCCTTGCCCCCTGAAAGGCCTGGAGATACACTATGTCCCTGTCCATGCGGATTACCTGCGCGAGGGACGTGCCCATTGACGTTGACACCTGGGCCAGCTCTTCATAGGCTACCTCTTCTGCCCGAACAGTCAGCACATTGCCGACTATGCTCAATATCCTAGTGCATACTTTTCGCATGGGAATTACCCGCCAATAAGGCGTTTATCTTGTCTTCCTGTTTTGAGAACTCTTTTGTATTCCATTCCTTATAGTTCCAGTCTATAAAAAACTGCCTTAAATTATAGAAGAAATGGCGCGCGTCTTCTTTATCGCTGAAAGAAAATTCCTTTTGTAAAATATTTTTTACTATTTTTGAGAATACGTATTCCTGGCGTTTGGCGTCCGTCGAGGCATCCACCGGGTCAAAACCGTTCTGCTGAAGATAAACCGCATCCAGGAATTCGCCTTTAAGATAAATTACAAAATTCTCCGTGGAAGTTCCTTCTTCCCCGACTACCTTCATCATCTGCTGTATCTCGTTGCCCTTTGATAATATCGATTTCGCAAAATTCACCAAATCATCCTTTATGAAGCTCTTATATTTGGACCAGCTTTCATGAGGGTCAACCGAGGGGAATTTGCGCGCGTTCGCCCGGTCGCGCGAAAGCCCGTGAAAAGCGCTTACGACCTTAAGCGTGCTTTGCGTAACGGGTTCCTCGAAGTTTCCGCCAGCCGGGCTCACGGTGCCTCCGATAGTAAGCGTTCCTGTTTCTCCGGTATGTAGTCTTACGAGCCCCGCGCGTTCATAAAACTGGGCTATGCGGGATTCGAGATAGGCCGGGTATGCTTCTTCCCCGGGAATCTCCTCCAACCTCCCGGAAATTTCCCTCATCGCCTGCGCCCAGCGCGACGTGGAATCCGCAAGAAGCAATACGTCAAGCCCCATCTGTCTGTAATATTCGGCAATTGTGGCCCCTGTATAGACCGAGGATTCCCTCGCGGCAACAGGCATTGAAGACGTATTGCAGATAATAACAGTGCGTTGCATAAGGGATTTCCCTGTCCTGGAGTCTATAATGTTGGGGAATTCCCTCAGCGTCTCAACAACCTCTCCCGCCCGCTCGCCGCATGCGGTAATTATCACTATATCAACTTCGGCGTAACGGCTCGTAAGCTGCTGGAGAACCGTTTTCCCGGCTCCGAAAGGGCCTGGTATGCAGTATGTTCCGCCTTTGGCGACCGGGAAAAATGTATCGATAATCCGGGCCCTCGTAATAAGGGTTTCCTTCGGGGGAAGTTTTTCCTTATACGCCTCTATAGGAATCTTAACCGGCCACTCAAAGACCATGCTTACATCGATGGTGTCGCCTTTCCTGTCTTTTATCCTTGCGATAGTGTAGTCAACTGTATAATTAGCTTGAGCGGCTATATCTTTAATTACATATTCATCCTTTAAATAGAAAGGGACCATTATTTTATGTTTGAAAATCCCCTCGGGGACATGGCCAAGAACGCTTCCTC
>JAUWWU010000114.1 GCA_030616695.1 Candidatus Omnitrophota bacterium
ACTTTTATTTTATTTATCGGCGCGTCGCTGTATCTTTTCTTAAAAGCGTACCGGGGAGATATAAAAGGCAGGTTCAGATACCTATATATGTACGCAGTCATGGCGCTGGCGATGCTCACAAAAGGGCCCTTGGGTTTTCTCTACCCTATGTTAGCGATATGTCTTTTTCTTATCATCAAAAAGGACCGCCAGGCGTTTAAAGAACTTGATTTTCCGCTGGGGTTTCTTGTATTCGCCGCAATAAGCGCGCCGTGGTTTATCGCAATGATCGCGCTCCACGGAAATGAATATATCGAAAAGGTATGGTCGCTTGAAATAGTAAAAAAATTGAAACACCCTAGTTTCGGAAGCGGTAAAAATTTCCTGGGTCATTATTTTTACAGCATGTTTTATTATGCAGGCATGGTCTTTGCCAGGCATCTGCCGTGGACGATTTTTTTACCCGCCTCGCTGGCTTCTGTGCGACGCCGCAACTCCGCGCAGGCGAAGGACGGGAACGGCCCGGCCCTGATATCAGCCTGGTTTTTCGCGGTTTTTGTATCTTTAGTGTTTGTAGGCTCAAAAGAGAGCTATTATGTCCTCGCCCTTTCAATGCCTTTGTCGCTGTTTCTCGGAAGGTATTTTTCGGGGGTTTTGGCCGACGACGGTTTAAGTAAAAAGATATTGTTTAAATTGCCGTTTGTCTTTATGGCCATCGCGTGTTTTTTGGCTTTATTTCTCTGGCTGGGATTTATGGTTTATGTCCTGGGCAAGCCTGCTTTATCTCTTTCGCTTTTACTCCTGCTTGTCCCGGTGTTTATGATATACGCTTACCGGGGGAAAAATAAGATCTTATTGCCGCTAAGTTTTTTTGTGGCCTCATTCGCGTTTCTCGGCTATTTTGCCGGATATATCATCCCTGCCGTCGACAAAGACCCACTTTTAGAAGTTTCGGCGGAGATAAAGGCTGTTATAAAAGCGGGAGACGTAGTGGGTGTTGCCTCAGACGCCATTAGCTATCATCGGCTCAATGTGTCTCTTAAAGATTATAAGATTATAAGGGCGGATAAAAGGACAATAGACAGGTCCATGGGTCTGGAGAGCAAAAAAGCGTACATCGAGGATTTTCTTAAAACAGAAGACAGGAGGATCTTTTGCGCAATAACAAAGGAAGACTATTATAACTTTGTCGATAAAGAATTACAAAGAAGGCTTTTTCTTATGGATAAAACCCTTATCTGGAAGAAATTTCACAAGCAGGACGAAAGTTATTTTAAAGAGCTGTTTACATATTTTTTGCAGGGCAAAAGGCAAAAAGTAAGAGATGCCCTTAAAGAGGAGATATACCTTCTTTCAAATAGGAGCGGTTGATGGCTGAAGCATACGGAAATACGCATAATAAAGAACTTAAATATAAGTTAATGGAAAAAGGCTCCGGAGACCCCGTTATCATGCTCCACGGCATGTTCGGGGAGATATCTAACTGGGGGCCGGTTATAGAAGAACTATCGCATTCTTTTAGGGCAATAGCATTGGAACTTCCATATCTTGAGCTCGAGCCCAGATTATGCTCCATAGGGGTTCTGACAGAGTTTCTCGCAAACTATATAGAATCAAACAAGCTTCAGAATATTACCCTAATAGGGAATTCACTCGGGGGCCATGTTGCCCTGGATTACGTCATAAATTATCGATCCGGTGTCAACAAGCTGGTCCTGACCGGGAGTTCGGGATTATTCGAGAGAAGCTACGAAGATGATATCCAGATACATCCCACCAAAGAGTATCTCAGCAGAAAGATAGGAGAGGTGTTTTACGATAAAAGCCATGTTACCAATGAGCTGGTGGAGGCGGCATACCAATTGCTAAAATCAAGGATGAATAAGCTTAAGATCCTAAGGATGTCAAAATCCGCCAAAAGATACAACCTGGCGGCGCAGCTTCCGATGATAATGTGCGAGACCTTGTTAATATGGGGCAGGAACGATATTATTACCCCTCCTCAAGTAGCGCGTATTTTTCATAGCAATATACGAAATTCTAAACTGGTGTTCATCAATGCCTGCGGCCATGCGCCGATGATGGAAAAACCGGAAGAATTTAATAAACATTTGATGGACTTTTTAAAGAAGACATAATGCTAAGAGACTTGATCGGTATCTCTTTTCTTTCTTACGCGCGCAAAAGGGTAGGAAGAATAAAATCGGCCTACTCAAACCCTCCGGAGCTGCAGAAAAAAGCCCTCTTCTCAATCCTCAATAAAGCCAAATCCACGGAATTCGGCAGAAAATACGATTTTAGGTCCATAAAGTCCATTGATGCTTATCAAAAGCGGATGCCCCTTTTTAGATATCGGGATATAAAACCGTGGATAGATAGGGCAAAAGAGGGAAGGCCTGATGTGCTCTGGCCCGGAAGGATATCGAACTTTGCGATGAGCTCAGGGACAACGTCGGGGAATAAGTATATACCGATATCGAAAGAGCAGATGTTTGCTAACAGGCGCGGCGCACTTGATTGCCTCGCTTTTTATTTAAGCGAGAGCGGAGACCGCAATCTTTTAAAGGGGAAATTTCTTTTTTTGGGCGGAAGCACATCGTTAGAACGCCTTGATAGCGGCTCTTTTGCAGGCGACCTTAGCGGCATAGCTTCCCGGTACATCCCTTTCATTTTTAAACCTATATACGAACCCGGAGAAAAAATAGCGTTTATGGCTGACTGGAAAGAAAAGATCGCCAGAATGGCAGAGAGAGAGGCCGTTATGGACGTAAGGAGCGTATCCGGAGTTCCATCCTGGCTTTTGGTATTCTTTAACAGATTATTGGAAGAGGCAGGCAAAAATAGGAACAGGCAGATTGATACAGTAAGAGAGGTATGGCCCAACCTTTCACTTCTGGTATACGGCGGTATGAATTTTGCTCCCTATAGAGACATGTTTGACAATATAATAGGTAAGGAGATTTATTATCTTGAGGCATACCCGTCGTCAGAAGCATTTGTAGCCATCCAGGATAAAAAGGATAACGAAGGGCTTCTACTCATGCTGGATTACGGCATATTTTTCGAATTCGTTCCGGCGGATGAAGCCAATAAAGATAGGCCGGCGCGTCTGACCGTTGCCGACGTGGAAATAGACAGAAATTACGCGATTATAATCACTAATAACAGCGGGTTGTATAGTTATATACTCGGCGATACGGTTAGGTTTGTGACGCTTGATCCGCCGAGGCTTGTCGTTACGGGCAGGATAGAGAATTTCCTGAACGCCTTCGGCGAGCATCTTATTGTGGAAGAAGCCGAAGACGCAATAACCTATGCCTGCGAGAAAACAGGCTCCGAAATAGAGGAATTTACAGCGGCGCCGTTTTTCCCGAAGGAGCGTAGAAGCTTGCCCTGCCACCAATGGTTAATAGAATTTGCGAAGGCACCTTTTGACATGGAGGAATTCGGCCGGCATCTTGACAAAAGGCTAAGGGAGAGGAATGACGACTACAACATCCACAGAGGCGAGGACATTAGCATAGGTAAGCCGCAGATTGTCGCCCTGGAAAAAGGGACGTTTTTTAAGTGGATGGAATCAGAGGGCAAGCTCGGCGGCCAGCACAAAGTGCCCCGCCTCAAAAACGACCGCCGCCTGGCCATAAAACTCCTAAAAATCGTTAATCTTGACAAAAGTAAGATTTAATGGTATACTATGTAGTGCCGATAAAGGTAAACCACGAGTAATCGTGGGACACAAAGCCACGGACCCTAAATCAGCCATGAAAGGTCCTGATCCTATAAGGGGGCGATAATATAGGATTAGGAAGAAGGAGGTAATGGCGGCTGTTCGGGTAGCCGGGTTGCCGACATAAGTGGTAGTGACCAAAAAAAGAAGGAATGCCATATGCCGATTACCTGATCGGCTTTTTTATTTCACGCCACACTGATTTCCGTTGGATTGTTCCGGATGTATCGGACTAAGATTGCTACGCCTCATCTATCCGAAACGGATTTCCC
>JAUWWU010000112.1 GCA_030616695.1 Candidatus Omnitrophota bacterium
AATTTATGCATTAAAGTACTTCTACAGACACCTCGAGAGGCTGGGGTGAAAGCGTAATAGCGCCGACCGAGATCCTGTCCACACCGGTCTTCGCGTATTCTTCCACGTTGTCTAACGTTATATTCCCGGACGCCTCAAGGATGACGCGCCTGCCTTTCTGGCCGCCCGCGTTTTTTATCTTTACTGCCTCTTTTATGTCTTTGGGGGCCATATTGTCCAGCATGATAATATCCACGCTTGTCGAGAGCGCCTCTTCGAACCCGGCTATATCCCTGACCTCCACCTCCACTTTTATATTTTTCTGGACCCTTCTTTTTACGGTCCTGATGGCTTCGCTTATAACCGATGTCTTCGGGCCCTTGCCTATCCTCCGCAGCGCCGCGAGGTGGTTGTCCTTTATCAGCGCCTGGTCGTAAAGGCCCATCCTGTGGTTTTTTCCGCCTCCCACCCTTACCGCGTATTTTTCCAGATAGCGCATATTCGGGGTGGTCTTTCTTGTGTCATAGATATAGACGCTGTGGGGCCTGGCCTTATCCGCGTATTTTTTTGTGGTAGTCGCGATGCCGCTTGCACGGCTTAAAAGGTTAAGCGCCAGCCTCTCTCCTTTTAATATCGAAGTCGCCTGGCCTTCCAAAAAACACACTGCCTTGCCCGGCTCTACAGCCCCGCCCTCGTTTATGTTGAATTTTATCCTTACGTCCCTGTCGAGAAGGCTGTAAACCACCTCAACGAAAGGCAGGCCCGCCACGATACCCGGCGAATTCGAAGTGATGTCGGCCTTTATCCTGACCTGCTGTGGTATAAGATAGGCTGAGGTGAGGTCGATCTTTCCTATGTCCTCAAGAAGGGCGTCTTTTATGAATTTTATTACCTTGTCCTTTTCCAGCATCTTAAAGCTCCTTAAGGCGTTTTACTTCTTTGCCGGCGAGATAGCGGAAACATCCCGGCTTTACGGAGCCGAGCCTCAAAAATTGATACGCGACCCTCTCCAATCTTTTCGGCGGGTGGCCCAAAAAGAGGAACATGGTCCGTATCTGCCTTTTTCTCCCCTCGTGGATCTCCATAAAAAGCTCGCTTGTATCGGTATCGGCGCGTATTATCTCTACTTTAGCGCGCGCTGTCTTTTTGCCTTCTATCATCATGCCTCTCTCGAGGCGGTTCTTTTCCTTGTCGGTGATCTTTCCCTTGCACTTTACTCTATACTTCTTGAGGATCTCGAATTTAGGATGCGTCAACCTATACGTAAGGTCTCCGTCGTTTGTCAGAAGCAAAAGTCCTGTCGTGTCTTTGTCCAGGCGGCCCACCGTATGTAATTCCCTGAATTCGCGGGGCAGGATATCAAAGACCGTCTTTCTCCGCTGCGGGTCATGGCGCGAGGTAATAACGCCTCTCGGCTTGTTCATCAGGATATAGACCTTTCTTTTAGGCCTTATCCTTTTGCCGTTGGCTATTATCTCGTCCTTTTCCGGATCGACGGCGAACCCCTTGCTGCGGACGATCTTTCCGTTTACAAGGACGCGCCCCTTTTCTATAATATCGACTGCCCTCCTGCGGGACGTGATACCGGAACGCGAAAGGGCCACTTGAAGGCGGATGGTCTTACCGTGCGTCATACCTCTATGTCTTTCAGGTTCTCTTCCAGGCGCTTCAAGGTAGCCTCAAACTCGGCCTTTGAAAGTTTGTTCTTTTCTATTACTTCTTTAGGCGCCTTCGACAGGAAATGTTTGTCTTTGAGTTTCTTTTGGATGCTCCCGAGCTGTTTGGCCATATCGTCCTTTTTCTTCGTAAGGCGCCTCTTCTCTTTTTCAAAATCTATTATGCCCTTAAGTGGGATATACACCTCTGCCATCTTGGGCACGGCATAAGCGGAGTGGGACGGCTTGGCAAGCTTCTCTCCCGTTTCAAGCGATTCCAAGCGGCACAATTTCTTTATATAGGGCTCGAGCTCCTTCAATATGGCCCCGTCTTTTGCCTTTGCGAAAGAAAGAATGGCCTTTATCTCTTTTTTCTGGTCTATATTCCATTCGGAGCGTATATTGCGGATGGCTGTTATGACCTCTATCACGCCCTCGAAATCCCTCTCTAATTTTTCCGATATAAACTCTTTTTGAAGGTGCGGCCAGCTCGTCACCATGAGGGGCTCGCGCTTGTGCGGCAGATTCTGCCAGAGCTCTTCTGTGATAAACGGTATAAACGGATGCAGCATCCGCAGCGTCTTTTCCAGGACCTTGTAAAGTATAACCTGCGTAGTCTTGTCGCCCGACGAAAGCTTGGAGAATTCGATATACCAGTCGCACAATTCGTGCCAGAAGAACTCATAAAGCCCGGAGGCGGCCTCGTTAAACCTGTAGCGCTCCATGCTTTTCGTAACATCCCTTAACGCCGAATAGAGCCGGCTCAATATCCACCTGTCCACCAGCTTTAAGTCGTTGCCTTTAGCGTATACGCATAGATCCGTATTTATATCTTCTTTGAGGGTCGTGAGGATATAACGCGAGGCATTCCATATCTTATTCGCGAAGTTCCTGCCGATCTCAAATTTTTTGGGAGAAAGGAAAACATCCTGGCCCGTCGCGGTTATAATTATTATGCTAAACCTGAGCGCGTCCGCCCCGAAGGAATTTATTATGTCAAGCGGGTCTATTATATTTCCGAGCGATTTTGACATCTTGGTTCCGGTGTCGTCCCTGACCGTTCCGTGGATATAGACGTCGCTAAAAGGGGTGTCTCCGGTAAATTCGAGGCCGGCCATTATCATGCGCGCGACCCAGAAAAATATTATCTCCTGAGCCGTGACCAGGGTATCTGTGGGGTAAAAATATTTGAGGTCCTCGTTCTCGTCCGGCCAGTCGAATGTGGAAAAGGGCCACAGCCACGACGAAAACCAGGTATCGAGGACGTCCGGGTCCTGCTCTATGCCGGTTGAGCCGCACTTGGGGCATTTCTCCGGTTTTGTCTTTGAGACAATAATCCCTTCTTCCCGTTTTTCGCCCAGAATTCCTGCCTCCCGGCACTTCTTACAATAGTAAACAGGAATTCTATGCCCCCACCATATCTGGCGCGAGATGCACCAGTCCCTGATATTCTCCATCCAGTTTAAATATACCTTTGTCCACCTCGCGGGGACAAATTTTATCTTGCCTTTCTTTACCGCATCTATCGCCGGCTTTGCCAGCGGCTTCATCTTTACGAACCACTGCTTTGATAGCCGCGGCTCCACCATGGTATGACACCTGTAGCAATGCGCCACGGCGTGTTTATGGACCTCGCTTTTTACGAAAAGTTGCTTTTCCTTCAAAAACTCTACAAGAGCTTCCCTGCATTCGAATCTATCCATGCCCGCGTATTCGCCGGCATTTTCGTTCATCGTAGCGTCGGGATTCATGACGTTGAGGGGCTCTAACTTATGCGTTACCCCCAATTCAAAGTCCACCGGGTCATGCGCCGGCGTCACTTTCAGGACGCCTGTCCCGAATTTAAGGTCGACCTGCCTATCGGCTATTACGGGGATCTCCCTATTTACTACCGGGAGTATTACGGTCTTGCCTATGAATTGCTTATACCTTTTATCCTTCGGGTTGACGCATACTGCGACATCGCCCAGCATCGTCTCGGGCCTGGTTGTCGCAACTAAAAGGTGTCTGTCCCCTTTTTTAAGAGGATACTTTATATAATACAACATCCCGTCTATGTCGCGGTGTTCCGCCTCTTCGTCGGAAAGGGCTGTCCGGCATCTGGGGCACCAATTGATGATGTAGTTGCCCCTATAGATCAGGCCTTTTTTATGCAGCCTGACAAAGACCTCCATGACGGCGTTTGACAGGCCTTCATCCATTGTGAAACGCTCTCTGGACCAATCGCAGGAAGAGCCCATTTTCTTAAGCTGATGGATTATAGTGGAGCCGTATTCTTTTCTCCACGCCCAGACCTTTTCCAGGAACTTTTCGCGGCCCAGGGTCTCCCTGTCCAGCCCCTGTTCGGCGAGTTCTTTTTCCACTACATTCTGGGTGGCGATACC
>JAUWWU010000036.1 GCA_030616695.1 Candidatus Omnitrophota bacterium
CCCTCCCTTATACTGGAATGGACTCCTATCACAGTCTGCTCTATTAACTTGTTTCCGGCTGTCTTACCTACTATTTCCAGGGAATTCAAGATAGGGACGCCGCTTTTTACCAGCGTAGAAAGTGTCCGTGTAAACTTGCTTACTGCGACCTTTGTAAGCAATACCCCGAAAATCGGCACCTTAAGCACAAAGCTGTCAAACCTCAAACCGCCCTTCTCCGTCTTTATATATCGGTAAAAAAGAAACGCCGCGAGCGCAAACACGACCACGCCGAAAAAGAAATAGTTTCTTAAAAAATCGCTTACGTTGATCAGGATCTGCGTCGGCACCGGAAGGGCAGCGCCAAAACCGGTGAATATATCTTTGAACACGGGTATTACCTTTAAGAGAAGGACGGCTGTGATAACTATAGCCATGATCGTTATCATGAACGGGTATATTAATGCGGAGCGCACCTTCTTCTGAAGGTTGCTGGTCTTTTCTAAATAGCTTGCCAGCCTGTCTAATATCTCGTCAAGCATACCGCTTGATTCGCCGGCCTTTACCATGTTGACAAAAAGGTTCGAGAATGCCTTCGGGTGTTTCGCTAACGCCTCAGAAAGGCTCGAACCTGTTTCAATACCGTCTCTGACGCTTAGTATTACGCCGGAAAACGTCGTATTTTCCAGCTGTTCGCCCAAAATGTCAAGTGCGCTGACCAGGGGTATGCCGGCGTCAACCATTGTGGCGAGCTGCCTTGAAAATACGACAATATCGTCAAGTTTTATGCCTCCGAGCGCAAATAATCCCTTTTGTTTCTTAGCCGCTTCCTTGGTTTCCGTGACGGAAACTATTATCAATTCCTTTTCGCGCAGCCTATTGAGCAATACGTCTCTGTCAACAGCCTCCAGGACACCGGTCACAGTCTTACCCTCCATGCTTTTCGCTACATATCTAAATAACGGCATGAGATTTTCCTTTCGGTAATACGGCTACTCCTCCGTCGTTATCCTGAGCACTTCTTCAAGTGTCGTATCTCCGTTAAAAAATTTCGTCAAGGCATTGTCCCTAAGCATGACCATACCGTGCTTGAGGGCATATTCCTTTATCTGGGCGCTGGACGCGCGCTTGATGATCATCTCGCGTATGTGGTCGTCGATAAGAAAAGTTTCGAGAGTCCCCATGCGGCCGTAATAACCGGTATGGTTGCAGCGCGGGCACCCTTTCCCTTTGAAGAATTCTTTTGCGCCCCTTTTTCGCAACTCTTCCTCGCTAATGCCTACACGCTCAAAGACGGATTTCGGGATCTCGGTTTTTACCTTGCAATAGGGGCATATCCTGCGGCACAATCTCTGGGCTGCCGTAAGTATAATGCTTGACGCTACAAGAAAGGGCTCTACCCCCATATCGATCAACCTCGCAATAGCCCCTATTGCATCATTTGTATGAAGCGTGCTTAATACTATCTCGCCTGTCAAAGACGCTTTTATCGCTATGTCCGCCGTATCAAAATCTCGTATCTCTCCAACCATTATAATATCGGGGCTCTGCCTTAAAAGGCTCCTGAGCCCGCTGGCAAAGGTTAAACCGATCTCCGGCCTGATTTGAATTTGGGTAATCCCCTCAACCTGATATTCCACAGGGTCTTCTACTGTTATGATGCTCCTTTCCGGGGTATTAAGCTTATTTAATATAGAATATAATGTCGTGGATTTCCCGGAGCCGGTCGGCCCGGTTATAAGTATCATCCCGTAAGGCTTTTTAAGCCCTTCCTTAAACATATTCAACGGTCCTTCCAGAAACCCTAACTTGTCCAGCCCAACGCCGAGGTCGCTCTTATCAAGCGCCCGTAAGACAACTTTGCCGCCGTAAGATATAGGCAGTATGGAGACTCTGAAATCTATTTCTTTGCCTTCCAGTTTTATTTTAAATCTCCCGTCCTGAGGGAGCCGCGATTCTGTTATGTCGAGCTTTGACATTATCTTCAGCCTGGCAAGCACCGCATTCCGATTATTTCTGGGAAGCGAAAAGGCCTGTTGGAGCTTGCCGTCAACCCTGTACCGTATCCTCAATTCCTTTTCGCAGGGTTCGATGTGAATATCGCTGGCCCTTTTTTTAATGGCTTCGGCGAGTATCAGGTCGACCATCTGGACTATAGGGGCCTTTTCGCTTTCTGCGGCAAGTTTCGATACATCGATCTCCTCTTCCTCTACAAGAGCGAAATCGCCGGCCTTTTCAGGCGACGCCTCAATGATCTTTGCCATTTCGGCCGCCTCGCCTCCGTAATAAGTGGTTATGGCATCCCTTATCTCCGACTCAGTGGCAAGGACCATATCTATTTCATACTTAGTCAGCACCTTTATATCATCGATTGCGAATATATTTAACGGGTCGCTCGTAGCCAGCGTAAGCGTATTCCCTATCGTCGATATCGGTATAATGCAATAGTGGGTCGCGATGCGCTTTGGGATCAGCTTCAGCACATCCGGACTGACTTTATACCTCGATAGATTAATAGGCGGGATATCAAGTTCCTGGCTCATGAGTATCATGAGGTCTTTCTGGCTTATTATGCCGTCCCTGGTCAAGATTTCACCCAAGCTGCACTTCTGCCTCTTTTGCTCCTTAAGCGCCTCGTCAAGCTGCTTCTTGGTTATAAGTTTCTTAGCCAAAAAAAGCTCTATAAACCTTTTCCGTAACGACGTTACCATAATATTAGCCCGTCTCCGTGCTTTGATCGCCGGCCGTAAGCCGCAGAACTTCTTCCCACGTAGTAATGCCGGCCAATACCTTTTTCAGTCCGTTCTCTCTAAGAGTCGCCATCCCCTCTTTCACGGCCTCTTCTTTTATCTGATAGTCTTGTGCTTTATTCGCGATCAACTCTTTTATCTTCGGGGTCAGGGTAAGCGCTTCCATCAATCCGACCCTGCCTTTATATCCCGTATTAAGGCAATGCCTGCAACCCTTGCCTTTATAAGCCGCTATCTTTTTATTCATATCTATCTTGCAACCCTCAAGGGCGGAATGGGGCAATTTATACTCCTCTTTGCAGTCGGGGCATATCTTCCTCGCAAGCCGTTGCGCAGCTACCAGGACTACCGACGATGTTATGAGAAACGGCTCTATGCCCATATTGACCAGCCTGATAATAGAACCGGCAGCCGTCGTCGTGTGGAGCGTGCTGAGGACAAGATGGCCGGTAAGGGCCGATTTAATTGCGATATCCGCCGTATCAAAATCCCTTATCTCTCCCACCATTATAATATCGGGATCCTGCCTCAGTATACTCCGCAAAGAATTCGCGAACGTCAGACCGATATTCGTCCGTATCGTGACCTGATTGATGCCGTGCAAGTCATATTCGACAGGATCTTCGACGGTAACTATATTTTTCTCCGGGGAGTCTATAAATTTTAATACTGAATAGAGCGTCGTGGTCTTGCCGCAGCCGGAAGGCCCGCACACAAGTATCATGCCATGAGGCTTTTGGGATTCTCTCTTCAAGCTTTCTAAAGGCTTTTTCTCGAACCCCAGCTTATCCAAGTCCAGCGTCGCCTGAGTTTTGTCCAAAATCCTCAGGGCAGCCTTTTCTCCGATATTCGAAGGCAGGACAGATATCCTGAAATCGACCTCTCGATTCTGGATATTTATTTTAAACCTACCGTCCTGAGGCAGCCTGTGTTCGGCTATATTCAGATTTGACATTACCTTTAACCGCGATACGATGCCGTCGTGCATAGAGCGCGGCGCGTTCTTCCCTTCCCTTAACACGCCGTCTACCCTATACCGGATGCGCAGTATCTTTTCCATGGGCTCGATTAAAACATCACTCGCCTTCAGCTTTATCGCCTCCGCCAGAATAAGATCCGTCATCTGCACGACGGGAGTTTCCTGGGTCATCCTGACAAGGTCTGTCGGCAGGACTTCCTCTTCCCCAACCCCCCCTTCTACCACCTCTATCGCTTTGCCTTTTTTCATCCCGGCCATCAATTCTTCTATGGCTTCATGGGTGGCCTCACCGTAATAGTCGTCAATGGCCCTCCGGATATCCTTATCCGTCGTCACCAAAATGCCGATCTGAAAACCGGTTAAGGATTTTATATCGTCTACGGCAAATATGTTGAGAGGGTCTGCCATTGCCACCGTGAGGAGATTGCCCATCTTCGAAATCGGGACGATCTGGTAATGCTCGGCCAACTTACGGGGGATCAATTTTATTAAGGAAGGTTCTATTTTATACCGGGCCAGGTTTATCGGCGGGATACCAAGCTCTTCGCTCAGGGCGACCATAAGGTCTTTTCTGTCAACAAAGCCGTTCTCTACTAAAATGTCGCTAAGCTTTCCGCCTTTCTTCTTTTGTATATCCAGCGCCTTATTGAGCTTCTCGGAAGTAAGGATGCCCTTCTCTATCAATAATTTATTCAGGCGCTCTTTTAGCGATAAATTCATACTATTTTTTCTTTTTATAATTCTGGTCTATGGCTTTATTGATATCCGTCATTGTACTTACAAAGGCCTGTACCTTACAGCCCGTCATAAGCTCTATATCCTCCACGGCCTGCTTATTGAGCGGATTAGACATGGCTATGGTCAGCGTATCGCCTATTTTATCTATTGCTATAAGGCCGTATTGCCTTGCGACATTTTCCGGAATTATACTTATCGCGCTCTGGTCTATCTCGTAACTGGCGAGAGGCAAGTACGGAAAACCGTACTGGACGGTAACCGCCTGGGCTATCTCTTCCTCAGTGGCATAGCCCAGCCCCACAAGTATGGTGCCCAGCAGCCCCCCTTTCTCCTTTTGTATCTTTACGGCATTTTCTAATTCCTCTTTTTTTAAGACGCCTCTTTCGATAAGAAGGTCGCCTAATTGTTTCGATATCAGCTTTTTAATCGGCGGCATTATGTCCTCTCATCGCTTCAAAAGCCTGGAAAGTTCATCGGGGTCAGCGGTTCTTGAAAAGGCATCTTCATATGTAATAGCCTTCTTTTGGTATAACTCGTAGAGGGCCTGGTTCATGGTGCGCATCCCCTCTTTCTGCCCTGTCTGTATGTTCGAATATATCTGATGGATCTTGGATTCCCTTATTAATGACCTTATGGCAGGGGTCACTACAAGGACCTCCGACGCTAATACCCGGCCGGCAGAATCCTTTTTCGGTATTAATTGTTGCGCCAGGATCCCGAGCAATACAAACGATAGTTGGGTCCTTATCTGCTGTTGCTGGTGGGCCGGGAATACATCGATGATTCTATTAATAGTCTGCACGCCATCCGAGGTATGAAGAGTAGCTAATACAAGGTGACCTGTTTCGGCAATGATCAACGCAGACTCTATCGTTTCCAGGTCCCGCATTTCGCCTACGAGTATGACATTGGGGTCCTGCCGTAATACGTGTTTAAGTGCCGCCCCGAAAGAATGGGTATCATGATGCACCTCGCGCTGGTCTATAATGGCCTTTTTGTTCTTGTGGACAAACTCTATGGGGTCCTCTACTGTGATAATGTGGCAATCGCGCTCGTCGTTAATAAAGTCGACCATGGATGCCAATGTCGTAGATTTGCCCGTGCCGGTTGCGCCTGTTATAAGCACAAGGCCGTTCGGTTTTCTGCAAAAGGACGTCACCACATTAACGGGCAGGCCGCACTGTTCAAAATTCATTATCTCATACGGGATCATCCTGATGGCCACGCCGATATTGGACCTCTGGATAAATACATTCACCCTGAATCTGCTTACATTGGCTATCTCGAACGAAAAATCAAGCTCCTTATCCCTCTCGAAGATCGCTATCTGTTCTTTTGTAAGCATGCTATAGGCGATATCTTTAGTATCTGCGGGAGAGAGCATGGTCTTGTCTGCCTCGTAAAGCTTTTCATCGATCCTTATCCTCGGCATCGAATGTGCGGTGACATGCAGGTCGGACGCCCCCTTTTCCACTAAGACCTTAAGAAGTTTTTTTATCTCAATAGCCATGTCGTCTCCTTTTTCGGATTAATTTAAACGATCTTGTTCTTGCCCTGCGACTTTGCCTTTAAAACCGAAGCGGCGGCTTTTTCCATAAGTTCTTCCGCCGTGGAGCCGTCCAGAGGATTTTCGCTTACGCCTCCGCTCATCGTCAGGGACATCGTCTTGTCTGCCTCAAGGACAAGGGCCTGTACGCCCTTCCTCACTTCTTCGGCTATCCGATATGCCTCTTTTTTATTTTTTTCGGGAAGCAGCAGCGCAAATTCATCGCCGGAGAGCCGCGCGGCTCTGCCTACCTGCGTTACATTATCCTTGAGGACAGAGGCTATCCGCATAAGCGCCTTCTCGGTAGCCAGCTCACCGTTTTCTTCCCTGAACTTGGTGAAATTATCTACGTTAAAAAGTATATATGAGCAGGGGCGTTGATAAAAAATTGCCCTTTTTATCTCTTCGTCAAGCCTTGTCGTAACATACTTCTCGTTAAACAGATTTGTAAGGTCGTCTTTTATGGCCAGCTCCTTGGTCTTTCTCATAAGCTCGTCGCTTTCGTAAGCCAGCGCAGCCTGTTTGGCAAATACCCTTATAAGCTCCAGGTCGTCATTTTTAAACTCAAATCTCTCGATTTCATTGCCTATTAAAAGCATGCCGACAGGGTTGCCGTGAGAAATAATAGCAAAAACAGCAAAGTTTTTAATCCCATAATCGTTTTTAAAATTCTCTATCTCTCTCGAAGGCTTTGTCTTTGAATCCGCGTATATGGTCCGGTCCTCGGCAAGCGCACTGCCAAGTAGGCCCGCGCCTATTTTGACCTCAAGCTGCGAAAGTTTCTCATTGCAAAGGTTCCTGTCGATGTTACATTCCAGGATCGAGGAGCCGTGCCCTTTGGGTAAAAATAACAGGGCGTAGCCGGCATCCATCATCTGGACGACTTTCTCTATGATAAGCGTCATGACATCTTCCATCTGCACAGAGGCAGAGATGTTTTCGCCTATTTGCAATAGACTGGACAGGGCGAGGACCCTTTTGTGAATTTCGGTATTGATCCGCTTTGTTTTTTCGCCGAAGACCTTAAGCTCTTCCATGTTTCCTTTTATGCGCCGCGTGAGCTGGTTTATGGACTGAGCCAGGTAGCCTATCTCGTCTTCACCCTCTCCTCCTACCGATATATCGCGAGTGAGGTCTCCTTCGGCAATAAGTTTTGCCTGAAGTGCCATCTCGATAACCGGCTCTACTATCTGTTTTGCCAGGATTAACCCCAGAAAAGCTATGACAAGGCAGAAAAACAGAGTCAATGACACGCTGACGACGTCCCCGGACGGAGAAAATAACTGGCCGCGCACAAAATAGACCGCCACAAGGAGCGGTATTACCGACATAAGGCAAAACGCTATCATAAGTTTATAGCGAAGGCCTTTAGGGATAAGCGATATCTTTCTGAAAAATTTCATATTCATGTCCTTTCCTTAACTATTTCGGGTTTTTAGCAAGGTTTTTTAAAGTATACCTGATATCCAATAGATTGTCAATACAGTATAATTTTAAGCTAATAACTGCTATTAGGCGGGCATCTCTGTATGAGCGGCGATATTATCGCTTATCAGCGCGTCTTTGCTTATGCCCGGGGAAATATGATCCCACGGCAAAGGCTCGTTGTATTCCCGTTGCCTGAGGTAATCGGTGGGGCTGACTCCACACTTCAAAAATGCATTCTGCCACAGGCCAATATTTAATAAATCACTCCAATTCTCAAAGCGCGCCCCTTTCGAAAAAGCGGTTTCTAAGACATCACACAGCCTTCTATCTCCCCTGGAAAAAACTCCTTCTAAAAGGCTCATCTCGATATTATGGATATTCAGCTTTATCCTGGAGGTCTTGATGTTTTTCTTGATGTAATCCGCCTTCCCCTTCAATATTTCTTTAGGCGTCATTGCCTCCCACTGGAAAGGCGTGTGGGGTTTTGGAATAAAAGAAGAGGCGCTCAATATCGTATTAGGCGCCCCGCGTTTTGCCCTGGGATTCAGGGCGGCAATATCCAGCGCCATATTTATCATGGCATCAAGGTCCCCATTGTCCTCGCCGAAAAAACCGATCATAAAATAAAGCTTTATTTTTC
>JAUWWU010000078.1 GCA_030616695.1 Candidatus Omnitrophota bacterium
CTATTATATAAAATCGGGCTGTCTATTTTAAGTCTCAGCAGCAGAGAAACGGCATATTCCGTAGTTTCCTTTTTCAGCAAGCTAAAATGCGTTTTTTCAAAAAGGGACAGGGAATTAGTAAAAGCGAACCTCCGCGCCGTGCTTCCGGAGGCTGATGATAAAAAGATATCGTCCTTGACTGGGGATGTATTTAAAAACTTCGGTAGATACCTTGCTGATTTTTTCTTCCCGACGGAAGACCGGGAAGGCTACCTGAAAAGGGCTGTGCGCATCTCCGGCATTGAAAATATCGATGAGGCGCTTAAATCCGGCAAGGGCTGCATTGTTCTTTCCGGGCATTTCGGAAATTGGGAATTGGCCGGATGCGCATTGGCAAACCGCGGATATAAATTGAATGCGGTAGTGCTTCCTCACGCCGATCCCAGGATAAACAACCTTTTTATAGAGCGGCGCAGAAAGGCGGGCGCGAACGTCGCGCATATCGGCAATGCCAAAACGGCTGTCCGGGAGGCGCTTCGGAGAAACGAGAGTATAGCCATACTCGGCGACCGGCCATACGGCGACCGCGGCGTAAAAATCAGATTCTTCGGCAGGACAGCGGTATTTCCGCGCGGCGCCGCATTATTCAGCCTGCGCAACGGCTCGCCAATCGTGCTGGCGTTTACCCCCAGGACCAACGCAAAAGACAATACATATACATTAATCCTTGAAAAACCGTTTCTGCCTAAAAGAAACGGCCTTCTCGAGGAACAGCTAAGGGGTATCATGCAGAGGTTTGCCGATAGATTTGAGTATTATATCAGAAAATACCCGTCTCAATGGTATATGTTTCATAATGTATGGAGCGAAAGGAAACAAGCTTGAAGATAGGCGTCATCATACCGGCTTATAACGAATCGGAGCAGATCGAGCCGCTGGTCCGGACAATCGCCTCCATGGGGCTTTCGCCTATTGTAGTGGACGACGGATCCAGCGACAAGACAGCCGAGAAGGCAGAGGCAAGCGGCGCTAACGTCATCCGGCACAAACAGAATCTGGGCAAAGGCGCTTCGCTCGACACGGGCTTCGGGCATATACTGGATGAGGGCTATGATGCCGCCCTGATCATGGACGGCGACGGACAGCACAGTCCGGGCGATATCGGCAAATTCATCGAGGTAGCAAAAAATACGCAGGGAAACACAATGGTCGTCGGCAACAGGATGAGTGACACCAGAAACATGCCCCTTGACAGGAAGCTTACGAATATGTTCATGTCGTTTATCATGTCCCTTATATGCGGTCAGAAGATACCCGATACGCAATGCGGCTTCCGTTTAATAAAAAGAAAGACGTTGGAGGAGATAAAAATAGAATCCTGCCGGTTTGAGGTGGAATCTGAAATATTACTTAAGGCCAGCCGGCTGGGGACGAAGATAATATCCGTCCCCATCGAGACCCTTTACAAAAAAGAGGAAAGCCAGATAAATCCGTTTTGTGATACATGGCGCTTTATAATATTTCTTCTCAAGCTCCCTTTTATGAAATAATGCCCGACGGGTGAGGTTTTTAATGGACTTCGCGAAATTGCGGGAGAAAATGGTAGAGGAGCAGCTTATCCCGAGAGGCATAAGCGACCCTTCCGTATTGAAAGTCATAAAAAAAATCGAGAGGCACGCGTTTGTCCCCAAGGAATATATCAATAGCGCATACGGCGACCACCCCCTACCCATAGGCAGTAACCAGACAATATCCCAGCCGTACATCGTGGCGCTGATGACAGAGGCGCTCAAGCTTACGGGAACGGAAAAGGTCCTCGAAATAGGCGCCGGAAGCGGATACCAGACGGCCATACTTGCGGAATTAGCGAAAAAAGTCTATTCGGTAGAGCGGATCCGGCCGCTTGCCGACAGGGCTTCTCTCGTATTATCGAAACTGGGTTATAAAAATATTGAGATCGACGTAAAAGACGGCTCGCTTGGCTGGAAAGAACACGCGCCTTATGACGCCATAATGGTCACGGCATTCTGCCCGGGACGGCCGGAAACGCTCTTAAGCCAGCTTGCCGAAGGGGGCAGGTTAATAGTTCCCATCGGGGCCGCTTTCGGCCAGGCCCTAACCCTTTTTAAAAAAACAAAAGGCGCCGTCAGCTCTCACGAGATATGCGGCTGTATGTTCGTCCCTCTCGTCGGCAAAGAAGGCTGGGAAAGATAGGTTATGATCGAAAGAGTGGTCGATTTTTTAAACGGGCTGCCGCAAGAGGCAATTACCGTAATTATCGCAGCCCTGCCGGTTTCGGAGCTGAGAGGCTCGATACCGGTGGCCTATCTTGTTATGAAAATGCCCTTGCCCAAGGTACTGCTCCTGTCCTACATAGGAAATATGCTGCCCGTTATCCCTCTATTGCTTTTACTCGAGCCTGTCTCTGAGCGGCTGCGCCGTTTTCATGTCTGGCGAAGGTTTTTTGACTGGCTTTTTGAGAGGACGAAAAAAAGGGCCGAGATAGTCCAGCGTTATGAAGCGCTCGGGCTTATGCTCCTGGTCGCTATACCGCTGCCGATGACCGGCGCCTGGACAGGCTGCATAGCGGCCTCGCTTTTTAAGATAAAGTTCAGGTACGCGTTTCCGGCGGTATTATTGGGAGTAATAATAGCCGGGGTCGCGGTAACATTGCTTGTCATGATGGGAATCATAGCCTACGATGTAATATGAGACAGGATACGCCTTTCAAAATCTGCATAATCTTATCCACCTGCATCCACCTTGCCGTTCTGCACCCGTGGCCTTTTCTGCGGCTGATACCGGAGCCGGATATTTCATCGCAAAGAATAGAACTCGTTTACCTTCAAAACGACCTCATCGAAGACGTGATAGTAAAAAACATAAAGCCCGTCATTTCCGTTAAGCAAAAGGCCGAAAAATCAAGTAGCGGTAGCGCGGAACCTTACATCGAAAAGGAAGTCGCGGTGCCCAAGATCACCATATTTGAAATAGCGCAAGATTCAAAAGCCGAAGATGCCGGCCTTGCGGAAAGTGTGCTTGAAGATAAAATAGCGTTCGAGAATTACTATTTGGAAGTGCGCGAAAAGATAAAATCCGCCCTTGAAAAAAACGGGAAACGCTTTGACCGGGAAGGGGAGGTTTACCTAAAATTTACAATAAAGAGAGGCGGAGAGTTAAGGGACCTTGCCCTATATAAAAATTCCACCGGCAACATACCCCTGCTCGAGAAGATAGCCATCAAAAGCGTAAAAGAGGCCTCTCCCTTTCCGCCGTTTGATGAGGAAATAACAAAGGCGGAGCTCCCATTTAAGCTGCCCATACGCTTCATCCTCCACCCGCACAACTAACCCCGCATGCATGCTTAAGTAATGTTGATATTCGTACGAGCGAAATACAAAATTTAGCCTCGAATGAGCGAAAAAATCGGTTTCTAAAAGGGCGAAATCTGTCCGCGGGCCCAATACACAGGTGCGGTTACTTCGCGAAGCGAAGTAGTGAGGGGGTATGGTAATGCCCCCGAGTTATTTTGCCGATTTTTCGTGAAATGAGAGACGTTAAGAATTTTGTCTGAGCGAGTGAATATCAACATTACTTAAACACGTATGCCCATATCTACCTTGACAAAAGGGCAGCTGTATACTATAATATCACCAAAATTAAGATATTAAAGGGGTGAATTTACCGTATGCCAAGAGTGGAAGTCGGAAGAAACGAACCTTTGGAAAGGGCCCTAAGGCGCTTTAAAAAGAAAATAGAAAGAGAGGGCGTCTTAAAGCAGCTGAAAGCGCGAAAATACTACGAAAAGCCCAGCGAGATCAAACGAAAAAAAAGAAAAACGAAACGAACCGGCCGTAGCCGTTATTAGGCGGTATGAATAAATTTAACTCTGGAAGCAGATCTCTCATTTCTGCCCTGTGCCTTTTTTTTCTTATCTCTCCCTGCGCCCTCGCCGTGGAGGGCATCTACACGGAGGGCAATACCCTAAAAAAAACACTCGATAACGGGATGACTGTCGTCATTCACGAAACGCGCAAGGCGCCTATTGCCGTCATATATATACTGGTAAAAACCGGCAGCGGGACCGAAGGCGGGTTCGCCGGCAGCGGCATCTCGCATCTCCTGGAACACATGCTGTTTAAGGACGGGGGCAAGACAATCAGCAATAAAAGAAAAATAACATCATTAGGCGGAGATATAAACGGTTTCACCTCCCGTGACTATACGGGGTATACAGCCATCATAGGAAACGAATATGCGGCCGAGGCGCTGATCGCATTAAGAGATACCGTGACCTCGCCGGATTTTGACGTGCTGGAGCTGGAAAAAGAAAAAGAGGTCATCCTGGACGAAATAAGAAAAAACAAGGATGACCCTGCCTGGCTCGCATTAGACTTTTCCTGGGAATCGACGTTCAAGGAGCATCCCTACAAATACCCGATTATCGGGCACGAAGACATCTTTGGCCGCATCGGCAAAAAAGAGCTGGAAGAATACTATAATAGCAGGTATTCGCCTCAGAATATGATACTTGTTGTCTCAGGCGATGTGCAAAAAGAGGCTCTTATTAAAGAGATTGAGGCTGTATTCGGGCCGCTTAAAATGAATTTCATGCCGGACATCCCGCGTATAAGCGAGCCTCCGCAACTAAGGCAAAGGCTCCGCACGGAATACAGGCTTATCACGTTATCGCACGCCGTGCTGTCATATAAAAGCGGCTCCATCAATGACCCGTCCATTTACCCTCTGGACATTTTAGCTATAGCCCTCGGAGAAGGAGAGGGCTCCATTCTCACAAAAGAGCTGCGGGAGGAGAAAAAGCTTGTTTACCATATAACGTGCCACAATGCCACGCTGCGGGACGCCGGCCTTTTTTATATATATTTTGTAGCCGATCCTTCCAGGGCAAAGGAGGCCGTTGCGGCAGTCCTGGAGGAGCTGGAAAAGATCAAAAAGTCCGGAATAAGCGATGCCGATCTGGAAAAATCCAAAAAAATCGCAAGAGCGGAATTTTTAAATGCGCTGGAAACCGCTGAAAACCGGACGCGAGACATATCAATCAGCGAAGTCCTGGTAAACGACTATAGTTTCTCGCAATTTTACTTAGAAAAACTCTCTAAAGTTACGGGGGCGGATGTAAAATCGGCGGCAAACGCCCACCTGAAAAACGATTATCTGAATACAACGCTCATCCTGCCGGAAAAAAATAGAGAAGCGGCAACGGCAGGCC
>JAUWWU010000024.1 GCA_030616695.1 Candidatus Omnitrophota bacterium
CCCACGAATTCCACGGGGACCCCGGCTTTTTTGTAAATCTCAGCCTCAAATTTAAATAAGACTATTATTTTTTCGACGCATTGCTTAATCTTTTGTATCCTGCCTTTTCCCCATGCCCAGACTTGGGGGCTTATGTAATATACAACCTTTACCCCTCGTTTTTTTAGCGCCTTCGCAAGCCTCAGGTTAAACCCGGGATAATCGACGAGTATTACAAGGTCGGCCTTTTCTTCTTCGACCTTGCGCAGGAAAGAAAAAAACATCTCTTTTATCTTTCTGAGATGTTTGAGGATGTCCACCAGGCCTATGATCGCGAGTTCATCCGTCCTGTAGAATAACCGGACGCCGGCGGCAGCCATATTTGCGCCGCCGATACCCATAAGCGATATGCCGGGGTCTATTTTTCTTATTTCTCCGGCGAGCTTTGAGGCGTGCAGATCGCCCGATGGCTCTCCGGCCACCAAGAAGACCTTCTTACTCATTTAATTTGGCCTTTATCTGTTTGGTGATATCTATTGCTACGCTGAGCGCTTCACGGGCCTCTTCCCCGGAAACTATGGGTTTTTTATCGTCCAACACGCAACGGGCAAAGGATTCAAGCTCTTTCTTGAGAGGCTCTCCTTTTTTGATCTTTATTCTCTTCTTCTTAAGGCGGTGGTTCTTTCTTTTGTACAGGACCGCCGATTGCGTCAGATAATTCAGGTGTATATAGGAGTCCTCCTGCGATATCTTTATCGTGCGCGTTGATTTTTTGGTGACGCGGCTGGCGGTAAGGTCGCATATGGCCTTATTGGCAAAGGCGATCCTTACATTCGCCGTATCCTCATGTTCGGAGACTATCTTTACGCCGACCGCCTCTATCTCTTCGACATGGCTTTTTATAAGGCCGAGTATTATATCGATGTCATGTATCATCAGGTCGAGGACTACGCCTATATCGGCGGCGCGTTCGACGAACGGGCCGAGCCTGTGGCATTCTATAAAACGGGGTTTTTTGATATACGGCTCAACGGCCCTTACCGCGGAATTAAAACGCTCTATATGGCCCACCTGGATTATGAGATTTTTCTTCTTCGCGATTTCAAGTAATTTATCGGCTTCTTCGAGGGTCCTTGTGATGGGTTTTTCTATGAGGATGTGTATGCCGTTTGCGAGGCAGTCCCTGGCTATTTTGTAATGGAGAAAGGTGGGGACGGCTATACTTACCGCCTGCACCTTGTCAAATAAATCGCGGTAATCAGTGTAAAATGCGACATGGTATTTCCTGGCTATTTTTCTGCCCCTGTCCTCGCTTGTATCACATACCCCAACAAGATTGACACTTTTGAGATTCGAATAGGTCTTTACGTGCTTAGACCCCAGGTGACCCGCGCCTATTACTCCTACGTATAACTTCTCCATTTTCCGTCTTTCCCACGTTTTATTCGGCCAAAGTCCTATTGAGCCGGCCGGACAGGGCCCTTAAATTGATAAAATTATACCATTACTATACGCTATAAGCAAGCCAAAATTGCCCCCCTATTACGATAGTAGCAATTCCTTGGGGCATAGGAGATGCCCCAAGGAAATAGCTTGTAGTAGGGGTGCGAATATGATAAAATACACCACGCGATAAGGTGGTATTTAAAGCATGAAAGACTATCTTCGATTACTTAAGTTTCTAAGGCCGCACATAGGGATCCTGGTCATTGCAGTCCTTTTTATGCTGTTGTTCGGCATCTTTGAAAAGGCCTCTTTATGGGCAGTAATCCCCTTTTTCGATAACCTCCTTTCGCGCAAAGAGATAGTAATACCCGGGCAGCAGTATGTCCCCGCATCCCTGCTGGATTTGGTCGGTAAAATAAATATGCTGGCAAAGGACTCCCCCCTGACACTTTTTTACTGGATCGTAGGGGTATTGGCCGTTTTATTGCTTTTGCGGGAAGCGACCTCTTTTTTCAAGAATTATTTTATGCGCGACCTGGGCGAAAGGGTCATACGCGACATAAAGGCCAGGATATACGATAAATTTCTTTCGCTGTCTTTAGATTTTTACAGCAAAAACCCGACGGGAAAACTCGTATCCCGCATAACCTATGACGCCACTCTTATACGCGACTCCATAACAACGGGCCTGACCGATTTATTCGACCAGCCGATACAGATCATCATAGGCCTCGGTGTTGCAATGGCCATGAAATTCTGGTTCAACATCTCCTGGCTCTTGATCTTTCTCAGTATAATAGTGCTGCCTGCGATATTGTATCCGGTGCGCATTCTCGGTAAAAGGCTTAAGAAGCTCAGCAAGCAGAGCCAGGAAAAGATGGGCGACATTAATGTTTCGCTTTACGAGACGATATCCGGCATGAGGATCGTAAAGGCATTCTCGATGGAGTCCTATGAAAGCGACAGGTTTAAACAGCATAATGAAAGGTTTTATAAGCTCAGCATGAAAACAGTGAAGAGGATGGAGATCATAAGCCCGCTGTCGGAATGCGCGATAATCCTGTGCACGGGAATAGTGATATTGTTAGCCGGAAAAGGCATAGTCGAGGGGACGCTTTCGGCAGGCGCATTCGCCGTATTCATAGGGGCCCTTTCTTTAATAGCCAAACCGGTAAAGAGGCTGGCAAGGGTATATGCTATATTGCAGACCGCCCTTGCGGCAGGAAAGAGGATTTTCGAAGTCCTCGACGAAGAGTCAAAGGTCATAGAACGGCCCGATGCAAAGGCCCTGCCTTCTTTTAAAAAGAGCGTTTTGTTTGATAATATAAGCTTTAAATACGACGATGCGGAGGTATTAAAAGGCATATCTTTTGAGGCCCAAAAAGGCGGGATTATAGCCCTGGTCGGGCCAAGTGGCGTAGGCAAGACTAGTTTAGTTAATCTTATTCCCCGGTTTTACGATGCCACAGACGGCTCCATCAGTATAGACGGTGTGGACATAAAAGACGCGACACTTAAATCCTTAAGGGACAAAATAGGCATTGTTACGCAGGAGACCATACTTTTCAACGACACAGTAAGCGCCAACGTAGGTTACGGCAGTCCGGATAAATTGAACCGGGAAGACATTATCAGGGCCGCGAAGATAGCAAACGCCCATGAATTCATTATGAAGATGCCCCAGGGGTATGATACTATTGTTGGCGAGCGCGGTTTCAGACTTTCCGGAGGCGAGAGGCAGAGGCTTGCTATAGCGAGAGCAGTATTTAAAAATCCGCCTATCCTGATCCTGGATGAGGCCACCTCACAGCTCGATACAGAATCAGAGCTTCTTGTTCAAAACGCGATCGACCGCCTTATGAAGGGAAGGACTGTATTTGTGATAGCCCACAGGCTGAGCACGGTCAAAAACGCCACTAAGATCCTGGTTTTGGATAAAGGCAGGCTTGCGGGAGAGGGTCCGCATGACGACCTTATGGAGAAGAACAGCCTCTATAAAAGGCTCTATGAAATGCAGTTCAGGGAGAGATGATAAAAACGCTTGCAAAGAGCCTGTATTTTGATATAATATCAAGACCTATTAGAGGGATAATTACACCAAAAAGGAGGAAAAAAGTTGGAATTGAATAATCAGACATTAATAAAACAGTTGCTTGAATCAGGGGTCCATTTCGGCCACCAGAAGAATAAATGGAACCCCAAGATGAGGGACTATATATTCAGTGAGAAGAGCGGTGTATATATAATAGACCTTCAAAAGACGGTGGTGTTCCTTTTAGAGGCATGTAATTTCCTGCATGACGTAGCCGCTAAAGGCGGAAGCATCTTATTTGTAGGCACCAAAAAACAGGCGCAGGACATCATAAGGGAGGCCGTCGATAAAAGCGGCATGTTTTACGTGGTCAACAGGTGGCTCGGAGGCCTCCTTACGAATTTTGAGACCGTCAGAAAGAGCGTCGCCAGGTACGATAAGATAGAAAATATGAAAACGGACGGCACCTTTGATAAACTTTCAAAAAAGGAAGTCTCGCAGCTTAACAAAGAACTCGTGAAATTGAGTAAAAATCTCAAGGGTGTCCGCGAGATGAAAAAACTTCCCACAGCCATTTTTATCATAGACCCGCACAGGGAGATCATTGCCGTAAAGGAAGCGAGAAAACTTAAGATCCCCATTGTTGCCCTGATCGACACAAACTGCGATCCGGATATGATAGATTACGTCATCCCCGGAAACGACGATGCCATCCGCTCCATAAGACTGATAACGAGTATTGTCCTTGATTTTGTGCTGAAAGGTAAGGAAAAATTCGCGCTTGAAGGGAAGAAAGCGGAGAAAGCGGAGAAAACGGTTAAGGCGGAAAAGGAAAAAACCCCTGCTGTTCCGGAAGAATCCAAAGAGGAGGGCGCGCCGGATAAGTTAGTGGAGGATGCCGACGAAATAGCAAAGCGGTTTAAGCACGGAAAAAAAGAGGAAAAGATAGAAGAAGAAAAGACAATAAAACGTAAAACCACTACCAAGAGGAAGGTATAGTAATGGTAAAGGCAGATCAGGTCAAGAAACTGCGCGAAAAGACGGGTGTAGGCATGATGATGTGCAAAGAGGCCCTTACCGAAGCGGGCGGCGATATGGAAAAAGCGGTCGAGATACTGCGTAAAAAAGGAGCGACTAAGGCATTAAAACATGCGGCCAGGGGGGCGAAGGAAGGGCTTGTTGCAAGCTATATCCATCTTGGCGGCAAGATGGGCGTTTTGGTGGAGGTCAGCTGCGAAACCGATTTTGCCGCAAAGAGCAAGGACTTTAAAGAGTTGGTCAAGGACCTCTCCATGCATATAGCGGCGGCGAATCCTTTATATATAAAACGCGAGGATGTTCCTAATGAAGTCATAGCTAAAGAGAAGGAGATATTCAAAGCACAGGTCCAGAATAAGCCCGCGAGCGCTATCGATAAAATAGTGGAAGGCAAAATGGAAAAATTCTATAAAGAGACCTGCCTGCTTGAGCAGCCGTTTGTAAAGAATCCGGATATCATCGTGAAGGACCATATTGCCTCTTATCTCGCCAAGATAGGCGAAAATATCTTCGTCGGAAGGTTTACACGCTACCAGGTAGGCGAGGAAATATAATTACAATAAAATGAAAAAGCCCGTCTTTAAAAGAGTTGTCCTAAAATTGAGCGGCGAGGCCCTTCATGGGAAACTGGGCCACGGTATCGATTACGGCGTTACGGCCTCGATAGCAAGGCGCATAAAAGAAGTCCACGGCCTGGGCATCGAAATAGCCATAGTCATAGGCGGCGGAAATATTTTCAGAGGCGCAGTTGCGGAGACAAGGGGCATAGACAGGTCAACGGCCGACTATATGGGCATGCTCGCAACGGTGATAAACGGCCTGGCATTGCAGGATGCCCTTGAAAAAGAGGGCGTTTTTACGAGAGTGATGACGGCGATACAGATGCAGGAGGTGGCAGAGCCTTATATACGGCGCAGGGCTATACGCCATCTCGAGAAAGGCAGGGTCATCGTGTTTGTAGGAGGGACGGGGAACCCTTATTTCACAACCGATACGACGGCCGCTTTAAGGGCGGTGGAGATCGGCGCGGAAGTGATATTAAAGGCGACAAAAGTCGATGGCGTATATTCGGCGGACCCTGAAAAGGTCAAGGACGCAAAGAGATTTAAAAAATTGAAATATTTGGATGTGTTAAAGAAAAATTTAGAAGTGATGGATGCCACGGCTATAAGCCTGTGCATGGACAATAAGCTTCCCATAATCGTATTTAACCTTTTCAAGAAGGGAAATATCAAAAGGGTTATTCTGGGCGATAATATCGGGACGGTCGTTAAGGAGTGACGTATGAATACGGTCAAGGAAATATTGCACGATGTCGAGAGTAAGATGAAAAAGACTGTGGAAGCGACACATAGGGAGTTTAATACTATAAGGACCGGCAGGGCCTCAGTTGCGCTTGTTGAGGGCCTGAGGGTATCATACTATGGGCAGGATGTGCCGTTGCGGCAGCTCGCCGGCATATCAACGCCTGATGCCAAACTGGTCGTTATACAGCCATGGGATCCGAAATCGTTGGGCGAAATCGAAAAAGCGGTTTTAAAATCGGATGTAGGTATTATGCCTACGAACGACGGCAAGATCATAAGGCTAAGTATACCCCCTCTGACGCAGGAAAGAAGAGAAGAGCTTGTAAAGGTCCTCAAGAAGATGGCGGAGGACGGAAAGGTGTCTCTGCGCACCGCGCGGCACGCCGCCAATGGTATGGTCGATAAACTCGAAAAGGAAAAAAAGATCGGCGAGGACGAAAAATTCAAAGGGCATAGTGACATACAGAAGCTTATTGAAAAGTATTCCGAAGAGATGGACAAGCTGTTAAAGACAAAAGAAGAAGAGATCACCAGCCATTAATCCGTATTCTGTCGTCCGTATTCAGTATTCCGCATGGTATACGGTATACGGAATACGGTATACGGAACAAGTGGGCCGCTAGCTCATCTGGTAGAGCACCGCCCTTTTAAGGCGGGCGTGGAAGGTTCGAGTCCTTCGCGGCTCACCACTAATATTCCTCTTTCAAAAACATGAAACCGTTTGAGATCCTAAACCATACTGCCGATATCAGAATCAGGGCCTACGGAAAAGACCTGAAAGAGCTGTTCCGGAACACCGCCTTCGGCATGTGCACCATCCTGGCGGACCTTGAAGGCATAACCACGTCAACAGAGTTGGAAATAAAGGCCTCAGCGCCGGACGCCGAAGAGCTCCTTATAGAATGGCTGGACGAACTGCTTTATAATTTCTACACCAAGCACATAATATTCAGCGAATTCAACATCACGGAACTGACCGATACCGAATTGACCGCCAGGGTAAAAGGCCGCTTCGTAGGAGAAAACAAAAACAGGCTCAAGACAGAGATCAAAGCGGCAACTCGCCACGACCTGCATATAGAAAAAAAAGAAGACCATTATGAAGTCCAAATTGTCTTTGACGTCTGAGATGTCTTATGAGTAACGGATGGCAGGGCCCGCTCGAAGATATAGGCGATTATAAGTGGAAGATACCCAAATCCTTTATGCCCGGCATGAGAGTTCCGGGCATCATCTATGCGGATGAAAAATTACTCAAAGACATAAGGCACGACAGGGCCCTCCAACAGGTCGCAAATGTCGCCACTCTCCCCGGTATTATGAAATATTCTATCGCTATGCCCGATATCCACTGGGGGTATGGGGCGCCCATCGGCGGGGTAGCCGCTTTTGATGTCGAAACAGGAATAGTTTCACCCGGCATGATCGGGTACGACATAAATTGTGGCGTCCGGCTGATGCGCACCGACCTTACCGAAAAGGAAGTGAGGTCGAAACTCGAGACCCTTATTCCCGCGATCTTCTCAAAAATACCCGCAGGGGTCGGCTCAAAAAGCGATATAAGAGTGAGCGAGGCCGAAGAAAGTAAGATTATGGTCAGGGGGGCGCGCTGGGCCGTGGAGAAAGGTTTTGGCACAAAGGAAGACCTCGAGCATACAGAAGAAAGTGGCTGCATGGAAGGCGCCGACCCTTCAAAGGTATCTGAAAGGGCTTTCGAGAGGGGTAAAAGCCAATCCGGCACCCTGGGCTCCGGGAATCACTTTTTGGAAGTGCAGGTAGTGGACGAAGTATATGACCAAAAGGCCGCATCTATTTTTAATATAAGGACGGGCAGCGTAACAGTTATGCTACATTGCGGTAGCCGCGGTTTCGGCCATCAGGTATGCGATGATTATTCAAAGGGGATGGTCAGGGCCCTTTCCAAATACAATATCAGCGTTCCGGACAGGCAATTGGCGTGTGTTCCCGTGACCTCGCCGGAGGGCAAGGACTATATTGCGGCCATGAAAGCTGCGGCAAATTATGCCTGGAATAACAGGCAGTGCATTATGCACAGGATTAGGGGAGTTTTTGAGCACGTTTTTGGGGCAAGCCAGAAGGATTTAGGCCTGTCATTGATATGGGACGTAGCGCATAATATCGGGAAGTTCGAGAAATACAATATAGACGGAAAGGAAAGGCTTCTCTGCGTCCACAGAAAGGGCGCTACAAGGGCGTTTGGCCCCGGCAATCCGGCAGTCCCCGAACTGTATAGAGATATAGGCCAGCCCGTTATCATACCGGGAGATATGGCCCGCAATTCATATATACTCCTGGGGACAAAGAAAGCGGAAGAAGAGACCTTTGGCTCGACGTGCCACGGAGCCGGCAGGCTTATGTCAAGAAAGGCCGCGCTTAACTCAAACAGAAGGCATACACTGCTTAAGGACCTTCAGGCGCAGGGCATAAAAGTCATAGCGGCAGGCAGGGGCACGCTTGCCGAAGAAGCGCCCTATGCCTATAAAAATGTAAATGATGTAGTAGAGGTTGTGGATAAAGCCGGTATATCTAAAAAGGTCTGCAGGATGAAGCCGATAGGAGTAATAAAAGGATAAGCTTATGCTCGATTTAAAATTTATAAGGGAGAATAAGGATATTGTAAAAAAGGCCATAAAGGACAGGAGCCTCGATTTAAATATCGAAGAATTACTCACCGTTGACGCGAAAAGGCGGGAGATGCTTAAAGAAGTGGAGGCCCTTAAGCACAAAAAGAAGGTAATGTCTCAAGAAATAGGCCAAAAAATAGCAAAAAAGGAGGATGTTAGCCAAAGTAAAAGCGAGATTAAGATAATATCCCAAAAAATAAAGGAATTTGATACCAAAGTGGAGCAAATAGACCAAAATCTATCCAATTTATTACTCACTGTCCCTAATATACCCCATAAAAGTGTCCCAATAGGGCCTGATCCACAGGCGAATAAGGTGGTAAGGGAATGGGGCAAAGAGCCCAAATTCAAGTTTGATCCCCGTCCGCACGTTGAATTGTGCAATATCCTGGACATAGTGGACTTCAAAAGGGCATCAAAGATCGTGGGCTCCTTCTTTATCTTGTATAAAGGGCTTGGCGCGAGGCTTGAAAGGGCCTTGATAAATTTTATGCTGGATTTACACACGAAAAAACACGGCTACAAGGAGGTGCTCCCCCCGTTTCTTGTGAACCGTAAGAGCATGACAGGGACAGGCCAGCTTCCGAACCTGGAAGAGGATATGTACCGCCTAAAAGACGACGATTACTTCCTGATACCCACGGCTGAAGTCCCCGTAACCAAC
>JAUWWU010000153.1 GCA_030616695.1 Candidatus Omnitrophota bacterium
CTCGAACCTCCGACCTCATGCATGTGAGGCATGCGCTCTAACCAGCTGAGCTATGCGCCCGAATCTTTCAGCAATGATCTTTAGGGTTTCAAAGGTACTGGTGGGGGCACATGGACTCGAACCATGAACCTACAGATTATGAGTCAGTTGCTCTAACCACTTGAGCTATGCCCCCACCGCAGATAAAATCAGGTTAGAACGGATTATATCAAATTTTATACGCGGCCACAAGACATTTTATCCATAATCGCTTGCCAGGTTGACCTCGGCCGGAGGAATTTTTGAAGATTTAAAACCGCAGAAGCCGCGCGATACCCGGCTAAAAACGAAAGGGGCGGATCCTCGGAGATCCGCCCCTTTCACATAAATGTGGCCGCTTATTCAAAAACTATTTTTTCTTTTTCGCGACTTTTTTCTTGGCCACCTTCTTCTTCGCTACTTTTTTCTTCACGACCTTTTTCTTGGCGACTTCCTTCTTCACGACCTTTTTCTTGGCGACTTTCTTCACGACCTTTTTCTTCGCCACCTTTTTCTTCGCAACTTTCTTCACCGCTTTCTTTTTCTTTACTGCCATCTCCTCCCCCCTTTCGTTAAAAAACACTTAAACCTTTTCAGATAAACGCTTTTGATTAAAATATACATTATATATTTCGATTTGCAAGCGGAAACGCGATATTTTTTTCCTTTTTTTTATAACATGAAAAACGTATCGAAGTTATGTCGTGAATTTTCGTAACTCTTTTACGGCATGCTTTGCAAGCCAATAAAGACAAGGGTTTCAGCGCACCACTCACACGCGCCGCTTCCGCGGCAAAAATATTTTTTTTCACTTTTTGGATACGCTTTTTATTTATCTCTTAAAAATTTCTTTTATTTTGAAAATCGGCTGATGAATTTTTTGCGGGAGGTTTGGCGCGTAGGGGTCAGGTCTTGAATTTTGACTTTAGTCAAAATTCAAGACCTGACCCCTTCTCTTCCCCAGACCTGACCCCTTCTCTTCCCCGCATCTGCCTACTTACCGCCTCGGTCCGGCATCGGTACGCCTTTTTCGCAGCCCGGACAATACCAGCGGTGCGCCTTCACGCCCGCGGGCTCGTAGATTTCCTGCTTGTGCAGGCGCACTAACCGCTCTTTCGTATCCCAACAACAGGAACAATACGCTCTTTCCGCCCCGTCCGGGTCTTTCTTCCAATAGACGTTATCCTCAAAACGCAACGACTCTTGCGTAGCCCTTTTGTCCTTTAACTGTCTTATCTCTTGTTTAAGCAGCAAATTTTCGTCTAACATGTCCATAATACCGGCTTGAAGATCCAAAATTTGCCTGTATAGTTCAATATTGCCGATTTGCCGTATCGTCTGGGCTAACGACTTTACAATGTCCATAACTTCCATATCTTCTCCTTTCTCCTCGCAAACCTGATCCCTCCTATCCACCATGTTTAAAGTATATCCGCCATCTCCCTATTTTCCAAATGCGACTGTAAGTCCCGGAGCCGAAAGGCCGCCTCCGTTCCCTATCCCTATTAGCTCAAGCTGATAGATATACGATGGAATAGTCTTTCTCTATCACTATTTCGTTCATTTCCTTATGGCTTGAGATGATATTGTGTTCTATTTCAAGTATCTTTTCGTCGAAGCTGTCAATAGCTTCTCTGGACCTTGCCTGGCGGTCGGCGAGGGTGTCTTTATATGTCTTTGACAGGAATATCTTTTTATCCGCGCCCTTAATAAGGGACACGTACGTTCCTTCTACGACAAGCAATCTGACCGTTCCGCAATGTATTGTTTCTTCTGTTATCCTGTCCTCGTCGAAAATAACTAATGGCTTTTTTATGCGTGTTGTAGCAGGATCTCTGAATTTGTTTATGTGTTCGACCAGGAGGTCCATGTTCACTTTGGCCGTGCCCACTCTGGAGAGATCTTTTCTGCGCAATTCGTAATTGGTTTTGGGGGGTTGGAAAAAATAGTCGTCCTGCTGGAAGAGAACGGTCTCTATTCCTTTTTCGTTCATGCGGCGCGTGACCTCGTGAGCTATCCCGGATTTGCCTGATCCGGACTCTCCCGCTATGGTGATAACATATTTTCCACGCGGACCGATCAGCTCTGGTAGAATAATATCTATTATTCTACGCGATGCCTCTCTGTGCTCATCCTCTATCACGATCCTTTCGCCCAGCATATCGACCCTTCTTCTCTATCGATGGATTCTAAAAGATGTGCTTCTGGGGACTTTTCCGCGGCTGATCGCGTCCCTTAGTTTGCGCATTAGCCATTGTTTGGCCGCGTTTCGGGTGTTTGGGATCAGGCCCAGGAAGCCGATAAGGTCGGTTATGAAGCCGGGTGTCAGGAGCAGCAGGCCGCTGCATAGGATTATGAAGCCGTCAAACAATTTATCCGCCGGCATCCTGCCCTGGTTTACCTCTTCCTGTATTCTGCGCAGGGTGCGCAGTCCCTGGTGTTTTGCCAGATATGCTCCGGCTGCCCCGGTAATGATGACGATCCCGAGCGTAGATCCTACCCCGATATACTGGCCGATCTTTATTAAAAGGGCTAATTCGACAAACGGGAACGCGATAAATAGTAGTAAGATCAAGTATCCATGCATGATTCGCCTTTTCTGGCGGGGTCCGGTCTTGAATTTTGTCTTTAGTAAAAATTAAAAACCAGACCCCCCCAC
>JAUWWU010000124.1 GCA_030616695.1 Candidatus Omnitrophota bacterium
ATAAGGTTGAATTTACCAGTGAACTTCTTTCTGTAGAACTCGCACCCGGGCTTCTTGGGCAGATATTCGACGGCTTGCAGAATCCTCTTCCCGTTCTTGCGGAAAAATACGGATTCTTTTTGAAACGAGGCGTTTATCTTGAAGCACTTCCCGATGAGACAGAGTGGGAATTTACTCCCAGCGTAAAAAAAGGAGATCGGCTGTGCGCCGGAGAAAAATTAGGTTTTGTTCCCGAAAAGATATTTAAGCACTACATTATGGTTCCGTTTAATCTTCAGGGAAGTCTTGAGGTGAGGAGCATTGCCAAAAAAGGAAAATATAATTTAAAACAGGCGATTGCCCACTTAAGAGACGAAGAGGGCAATATTCATGAAGCCTTTCTTCAGCAGATCTGGCCGGTGAAGATGCCTATCCGGGCATATGCGGAAAAACTAAAACCGGGTAAACCCCTGGTTACCAAGATGCGCCTGATAGATTCTCTGTTTCCCGTTGCCTGCGGCGGGACATATTGTATTCCAGGGCCGTTTGGAGCGGGAAAGACTGTTTTGCAGCAGTTGACCAGCCGGCACGCGGAAGTAGATATAGTGATTATTGCCGCCTGCGGAGAACGCGCAGGCGAAGTTGTGGAGACACTGAGGACATTTCCGAAAATAAAAGACCCCAGAACAGGCAGGCCTTTAAGTGACCGCACCGTGATTATCTGTAATACAAGCTCTATGCCGGTTGCCGCAAGAGAATCAAGCGTCTATACCGCAGTGACCATTGCGGAATATTACCGCCAGATGGGATTAAATGTTTTATTATTGGCCGATTCTACATCAAGATGGGCGCAGGCGATGAGAGAGATGTCCGGCCGGCTTGAGGAGATTCCCGGGGAGGAGGCCTTTCCCGCCTATCTTGAATCGCGCATCGCCTCATTTTACGAAAGGGCAGGCATCGTAAGGCTGCATGATGGCACCTTTGGCTCAGTGACTATCGGAGGAGCGGTAAGCCCCGCCGGGGGAAATTTTGAAGAGCCCGTTACTCAGACCACCTTGAAGGTTGTCGGCGCTTTTCAGGGGCTTTCACGCGAGCGCTCGGATGCCCGAAAATATCCCGCCATTGATCCATTAATAAGTTGGAGTAAATACAAGGGCTTCATCGATGAAAAACAGTCCCGCAGGGGCCGAGAGATTCTACGCAAAAGCCACGATGTTGCCCAGATGATGAAAGTTGTCGGCGAGGAAGGTACATCCCTTAAAGATTTTATAGTTTATCTTAAAGGCGAATTCTTTGATTTCGTATATCTGCAGCAAAATGCCTTTGACCCAATCGATGAGGCCACAACAGAACAGAGGCAGAAGTATATATTTAACTTTATTCATAATAATATTCTAGAGGCGGACTTTGATTTTCAAGATAAGGAAAAGGCCTTACATTTCTTCCAACGCTTAAGGCAGCAGTTTCGCGGGTGGAACTCTGCGAGTTGGATGAGCGGGGAATTTAAAAAAATCGAGAAAGCAATTTCTTCTTTGCTGGAAGAGAACAAGAAGGAAGAAAAAAGTGCATAAGGTTTATACAAATATTATTCAAATCGCCGGAGATGTGATTACGGTTGAGGCAGAAGATATAGGATATATGGATATAGCGCAGGTTTCAACACAACGGGGGATATCTCTGGCTCAGGTAATCCGCCTGGATGGCAAGAGGGTTTCCTTGCAGGTCTTTGCCGGAAGCCGCGGCATATCTACCGGAGATGAAGTGCGCTTTTTGGGCCATCCTATGCGCATATCCCGGGGAGATAATTTGCTCGGCCGCATTTTTAACGGAAGCGGCCTGCCTTTGGATAAAGGGCCCATCCTTTCGGAAAATATGGGAGACGTAGGAGGGCCGCCGGTCAATCCGGCAAAAAGAATAATTCCTAATAAAATGGTGCGCACCGGCGTACCGATGATTGATGTGTTCAATTCCTTAGTCGAATCGCAAAAGCTTCCGATATTCTCTATAGCCGGGGAGCCCTATAACGATCTCCTGGCCCGGATTGCCATTCAGGCCGAGGTAGATATCATTATTTTAGGAGGGATGGGCTTAAAACACGACGACTATCTCTTTTTCCGGGATACTCTTGAGGAGCACGGCGCATTATCCCGCTCAATCTTTTTTATGCACACAGCAGCTGATCCGACGGTAGAATGTCTGCTTGTGCCTGATATGAGTTTAGCTTGTGCTGAACATTTTGCTCTGGAAGGTAAGCGGGTCCTTGTTCTTCTTACAGATATGACTAACTTTTGCGACGCATTGAAAGAGATAGCTATTACTATGGAACAGGTCCCTTCAAACCGCGGATATCCGGGAGACCTCTATAGCCAGCTGGCAGCGCGCTATGAAAAGGCAGTTGATTTTGATACAGCCGGCTCAATAACTATCCTGGCTGTCACCACCATGCCCGGTGACGATGTCACCCATCCGGTGCCGGATAACACCGGTTACATCACAGAAGGACAGTTTTATCTTAAAGGAGGTGCGATAGAGCCGTTTGGGTCGCTTAGCCGTCTTAAGCAACAGGTAAACGGCAAAACCCGCGACGACCACAGAACGATAATGGATACTATGATTCAACTATTTGCCAGCTACCGCGAGTCGGTGGAAAAGCAGTCGATGGGATTTCAAATGAGCTCGTGGGATAAAAAACTTTTGTATTATGGTGGGCTTTTCGAGAAGAAGATGATGTCTCTGGAAGTTAACATCTCCTTGGAGAAGGCGCTGGATTTGGGCTGGGAGATAATAGCCGAATGCTTCACTCCCGAAGAGACAGGAATAAAACCCTCAATGACAGAAAAACACTGGCCGAAGAATGGGAAAGATTAAATTTACAAAGGGTGAATTAAAAAGACAGAGAGACGCCTTAAGGCAATACGAGCGGTATCTTCCTACATTGCAACTTAAGAAACAACAACTACAGATAGAAGTCCTACGCCAGGTGACTATTTGCGAAGAGAAAAGGCGCGATCAAGCAGAGAAAAGAGCGGCCGTAGAAGTTTGGGCCGGACTTCTTGCCGACCCGGGAGTAACTATTCGCCTCCGGGTTAAACCTTTTGAGGTAATCACAGGTTTAAGAAACATCGCCGGCGTGGATTTACCGCTTTTTGACCACGTAGAGTTTAATCCCTCCGGATACGATTTGTTTACTACCCCTTTATGGGTTGATGCAGCAATTGAGGCCCTCAGGGAACTTGTTTCAATCCGCAAAGAGATTAATGTTTTGGAAGAGGGAATAAGAATTCTAAGGCATGAGCTGCGTATTACAACTCAGCGGGTGAATCTTTTTGAGAAAGTTAAAATTCCTGAGGCTAAGGAGGCCATCCGCCGGATTAAAATCTATATCGGGGACCAAACCGCTAATGCCGTAGGACGCAGCAAGATAGCCAAGAGAAAAATCGAGGAGTTTGTTTTGCAAGGAGCGACCGGATGATTGTTCCTATGAAAAAAGTTGCAATCCTTGTGCAGTCTAAAGACTCAAGGCAGGCAATCGAGACACTGCGCTCGCTGGAAGTGGTGCATGTGGAACACAAGCAACCGCCCAAAGGAAAGGATG
>JAUWWU010000020.1 GCA_030616695.1 Candidatus Omnitrophota bacterium
GAAGGAGAAAAAGTTACATACTCAGACGAACACTATACTGACTTTAAAATCTCAAACGATAGCGGTATTACTGCAATAAACTCTGAGATAACGGTTAAAGACTGTATCATCATGCCCAACCCTGAGATATTTGGAGAAGACCGCTACGGCAAGGGGATATACGTGTTAAATCTATATGGAGCTGAGGATATAGCAGTTTTGATTGAGAATAACCTTATTCTCAATGCGGATAGCGGGATATATCTATTTTCACAGGCCTTTGGCGGCAGCATATCGGGTGAAATCAAAAATAACACCCTGGACCTCGATAACTACGGCGTAATCTTAAGGATGCACAAAGAGGTTCCTGAGATACACCATAATATAATAACGAGATCTCAGGATGCTATGCACCTTACCTACGATTCACTCCTTACGCGAAGACTTGAAACTATAGCATATAACTGTTTTGGTGCCGGCTCAGTAACTAACGCCAACAACGTCTGGTGCGATGCTTTGAGCGCCCAACAGATACTCGGTGCAGGTAATATTATAACAGATCCGGAATATGTGGACCCAGAAAACTTAGATTACCTGCCAGAGAACTTGAGCTGTAGCGATATGGGCTACAGGGCGGAATAAAGGATTATTAGAGATGTTTGAAAAGGGGGGACGTAGCACTTAGGGACATTTAAAAAATTAAAATAACTTGAAAGAAAATCACTTCCTTACACGTATATATGAATGAAAGGGGGTATTTTTATGCCAAGGACAAAAAAGAGAAAAGGGGACGTGTCACTTTGAGAGAAAGGAATCCCCGCTAGAAAAATAGGCACTGGCCCGATTTTTCTAAAATATCCTTGACTAATATGGGGGAAATCATTATAATTTAGACAAAGAGTTACAAGTAATGGGTAAAAAAGGAGGGTTTTGATGAAACATGGTATTATTATAGTAATGATAGGGGTGCTTATCATGTCGATGGCGGCACCGGTGCTGGCTGAGGATAAGCGGCAGGAGAACAATAAGAAGATCGCGGAATTCATCCTTGATACGATAAAGTTTCCCCTTGTCCTTATAGGCGCATTCGTAGAAATGGACCATGAGAAGGCAAAGGCCGAAGTGGAGTATAAAGGGCATAAGGGCCTGAAAGAAGCCTTAAGATAATAGCGTATAGGAGCTTAAGATAGAGCATTTTCCCGCCCTCTCCCCAATAGGGGAGGGGGCTTTTTTTGCCTTTTCTCAAAAGGTAGAATTGCCGGGGAAGGTGTAAGGAATTATAAATAGTTAATATTGTAAGTGCTTGTGAATAAAGGGGTTATGAATGAAACTTTTCAGGCCTCGATTTCACCGGAAAGCGCGTAAACTTTTTTAAAAAAGTCCTTGTTTTTTGCGAAATGTCAGGTATACTTATATGGTTTAGGCAGGGAGGGTGATTACGATGAAACGATACAATGTCTACAGGAAAGCGCATATACCGGATTTGATGAAAGTAGAATTGGTTCTTGCAATCGTGGGCATCCTTTTATTTATGCTGTGGGTGTCCGTCTTTTAAACAGGTAAGCCGCAGAAAACAGGAAGAGGGTGGTGGCGATGAAAACGAATAAAAGAGGATTTACGTTAGTAGAATTGTTAGTGGTTATCGCAATAGTAGGCGTTCTCTTTATGCTCATACTGCCTGCTGTAGCCAGCACAAGGGAGCGCGCACATACAATGAGCTGCCTGAATAACATGAAGCAATTAGCCATGGCCGCGCTGATGTATGCCGACGACAACGATGAGGCAATCCCGGATGCGTCGGAGACAGAGCTTGGTAACTATATAGATAACCCTGATGTCTATTTATGCCCGAGGGATAACGCCACCCCGTCTTATAGATACTGGAGTGGAACTCCGGAATCATTACTTCCCGCACACGTATCCGGATCGTTTTCAGAGCAGATTTTGTATATTGAGACTGATAGCACTGAAGATAAGGAATTTATTACATTAGATGACGGAGAGGGAAATATAGAGAATGGGGATCTCGCCTTAGACAGGCATGATGGCAGACTTGTAGTGGTATTTCTCGATGGCCATGTTGTGAGTTATACTGATGATCAGTTCGTATCATTGTTAGCTCAGTTTTTGTTAGATGAAATTCCTGCTGAATGACAAATAATGGCTGAAGCTTTATATTTTTGTTTAAAAATACCCGCATAATATTAAATATACGGGTATTTTTTTGTTATTCTGCTTGACGTAAGCCGGAAAATATGATATACTTGTAATAGAAATAAAAAGGGAGATATTCCACTAAAAAGGAGAAAACTACCTATTTAATTCTCTTCACCATTTTTGTTTTTCAGTTAATTTGGTGTTATAGGTATTTCTCTGTCTATGATTTTAGAGAGTTTTAAATAAGTATGTAAAAGGGGGTAGGGGGATAATGAGGGGATTTCTAAATGTCCTTCCAAAGGTATTTTTATGCCTATGTTTGTTTGTTACTTTTACAACTTCTTATACATTCGCAAAAGATAAAATATCTAAAACTGAGTTATACATCGAAGATCTTCAGAGTAAAGGCCTTGAGAGAGTAATCGTCATATTCGTAGATGAAGTGGATCTCACCTTAGTTGAAAAATACAACGGCAATCTCATTCGCGTATTTATCACTATAAATGCCCTCGTATGCGAACTTCCGGAGGATAACATACAATCATTGAAAGCCGAAGAAAAAGTAAAAGATGTTGTGCCCGATATTGTGATACAGGGCTTACCCGGTTCTCCAAACAACATGCCGAAAGATTTTACCAAGAAAAAACCCAAGGTAAAGGATACCTCTGCTTACGAAGAAAAAATAGATGAAATCGCCTCAGTCTCTTACGCAGGGACAGTGGAATTAAGATGGAATGTCTTGGAGGCAGGCCCGAATGCTAAAGCCGCATGGGATAACTACGACTTAGACGGAACAGGGGTAAAGATAGCGTTTTTGGATACAGGAGTTAACTATACGATGGAGAATCTCGATACTAACTGCTTAGGTGGTTATGATTTTGTAAATGATGACGACAATCCAATAAATGATACCGAAGATGAAACACATGGCACTATAGTGGTTTCGGTGGGCGTGGGGGAAGGTGTAAATAAGGTGGTAGGCGTTGCATACAACGCAAGTTATTATGTGCTCAAAATATTAGATGAAGATGGCCTTGGGTTAATTAGCGATTGTATAGCGGCTATTGAATGGGCATTTACAGAGCCTCATAGAGCAGATATAATCTCAATGAGTTTAGGAATATATGATGAAGACCAGACAGGCAATCCATTATGGCCCACAATAAAGGCTAGTTTTGAAAATATGTGCAATAACGCATATAACGAAGGAATTATTCTTATAGCTGGTTCCGGCAATAGGGGATATGACCATTCCGGCTATCCTGCGGCATTTGAAAATGTGATATCAGTAGGAGGGCATGCGAAAGACCAGACACTTTATGACTATAAGGGACATAGTTCAAATGGTGGTGTTGATATTTTAGCTCCGGGAGCTCGAGTGTATAGCGTTCATCCTGATAATTCTGCTTGGTGGGTATGGGGAACATCAATAGCTACACCACATGTCGCTGCCTTAATAGCCTTACAAATCCAGCACGCAAGAAACAATAACATTGAAGTAAATAACGGCTATCTATGGGAAGTGATGAACCACTCGGCAGTGGATATGTCGTTTATCACAGACCCTGTTTACAAAGGCAACGGTAAGATCTGGGCGGCCCAGACACAGCTAGTAGCTACATCAGAGGAATACGAGACAGGATACGGGGTAGCTACATCAGAGGAATACGAGACAGGATACGGCATAGACCCGTTATCGGTTGAGACAATGCAGCTTGACTTAAACAGTGACTTGGGCTCAATAGACCTTATGGTATCATCCGTATGGCCTTTTGAGTATATCGTCGATTACTCAAATAATGTCGATACTACACCTGAAGGATATCCTGCCTACGAGATCGGGACAAATATGTACCAGGATATCACCCTTACGAATATCACTGATATTTATGGAAATACAATCGAAGACATAGAAAACCTGAACGTTACCACAACTCAGGCCTATTACCAACATGAAGGCGAAGTGATTATGCCGGGCCTACCGATAAAGGTATTCCCCACAGAGCCGCCCCTTGACGCAGGCGTACAGATAATCCTATCGGATGTATATTACATACCATATACTACAATCCCCGGCTTTAACAGGACCATACTTGACCTTGAGTTTAATTTTATAGGGAATTCGCGCCTTATTAAAATTACAGATTTCTACGCAGGCATATGGTGCCCGCCGCCTTTGATAAACGAGGATTTTCCCATAATGCCGCCGCCACCGCCTATGAATTAAAGGACTTATATCGCGATTAGCTTTTGCAGGGGACAGACACCTATTTTTACTTCGAAAAATAGGTGTCTGTCCCCTTTTTTATATTGACAAGATATTGGCTTTGTGATATAAAAGGAGCACTATATATTTCGTTAAATTAGGGTTTTAATATAATATTAAGCACGGAGGTCTGAGATGGGGATGTGGGTAGGCCGAGGAAGGAAGGCGCGCAGGTGTTACGGGTTTGACGAGATAGCGCTTGTTCCCGGCAGCGTGACTATAAATCCTAACGAGGTTGATACGAATATCGAGCTGTGCGGCATAAAATTAAAGGTGCCTATTCTGGCCGCCGCCATGGACGGTGTTGTGGACGTGAAATTTGCCATCGCGATGGGAAAGTTAGGCGGGCTGGCAGTCCTGAACCTTGAAGGCGTCCAGACCCGTTACGATAACCCCAATGAAGTCCTTAATAAAATAGCGAAAGCCACTCCCCGGAAAGCTACCGAGCTTGTCCAATCGATATACACCAGGCCCATCAAGGAAAAATTGGTCTCAAAAAGGATAAAAGACATCAAGAAGGCAGGAGCCCCCGCCGTAGTAAGCGCGATACCGCAGCGCGCCGAGAAGTTCGGCAAAATAGCCGAAGATGCCGGCTGTGATATATTTGTAGTCCAGTCCACCGTGACCACTCCAAAGCATATCTCCACACAATATAAGGTCCTGGATTTTAAGAAGTTCTGCAAGAAGATGAAGATACCTGTCATAATAGGCAACTGTGTCACCTATAACATAGCGTTAGAGCTTATGGAGACAGGCGCCGGCGCATTGCTTATCGGCATAGGGCCGGGCGCCGCGTGCACCACAAGAGGCGTTTAGGCATAGGCGTCCCTCAGGTCACAGCTACCTCTGATTGCGCGGCCGCCAGAGACTTTCATTACAAGAAATACGGAAAATACGTCCCCATAATAACCGACGGAGGCATGTCCACGGGCGGCGATGTATGCAAGGCCTTTGCTTCCGGCGCCGACGCCGTGATGATAGGCTCCGCTTTCGCGCGGGCAAAGGAAGCGCCCGGCCGCGGTTATCATTGGGGCATGGCAACACCTCATCCGAATCTTCCCCGGGGCACGCGCATCAATGTGGGTACCACAGGAAGCCTTAAAGAGATACTTCTCGGCCCGGCCAGATTAGACGACGGCTCGCAAAATCTTATGGGCGCGCTGCAGACGTCCATGGGAAATGTAGGGGCAAAGGATATAAGAGAGATGCAGATGGTTGAGATAATCATCGCCCCTTCGGTCCAGACAGAGGGAAAGGTCTTTCAGGTCGCGCAGCGCGTAGGAATGGGGAAGTAAGGGACTCCCCGCAATTACGTTTATCATGAAGAGACATTCCGATTTTGTCCATCTGCACATACACACTCAATACAGCCTTCTCGACGGAGCTTGCATTATCCCGAAACTTTTGCAGGCTGCCTCAGCCGAGAAGATGCCCGCCATCGCGATAACCGACCACGGCAACATGTTCGGCGCCATCGAATTTTACCAGCAGGCCTTTAAGTACGGCATAAAGCCGATAATAGGCTCGGAGGTCTACATAGCGCCCGACAGCCGCTTCGAAAAATCCGCCCACGGCATACAGGAGGCATCCTTCCATTTAGTGCTTCTCGCGAAAAACCGCGAGGGCTATAAAAACCTCATGAAGCTTATAAGCGCGGGGTATCTCGAGGGATTTTATTACCGGCCGCGGATAGATAAAGATATCTTAAAGGAGCACGCAAAGGGGCTGATCTGTCTTTCCGCGTGCCTCAAAGGAGAAATCGCACATTACATAGTCAGCAACCAGCTAGAGCAGGCAAGGAATACGGCTGTATTTTTTAAGGAGTTATTCGGAAAAGATTTTTATCTTGAGGTGCAGGACAATCTCATCCCCGAGCAGGCAGACGTCAATACGAAGCTGCTTGAGTTTTCCAAAGAGCTGGACATACCGGTCGTGGCCACAAACGACGTCCATTATATCCGCAAAGAAGACGCGCGCGCGCATGAGGCCCTGCTCGCCTTGCAGACGCAGACGACTCTTGACGACCCCAACAGGATGAGGATGCAGACAGATGAATTTTACCTCAAAAACTCGGGTCAGATGAAGCGGACATTCGAGGCGCAGTGCCCTGACGCCATAAAGAATACGCTTGAGATAGCGGAGAAGTGCAATCTGGAACTCGATTTTACGAAGACATACCTGCCGCATTATAAAGTCCCCGAGGGCAAAAAGAGAGAGCCCTACTTAAGGGAGCTTGTTTACGAAGGCCTTAAGAAAAGATATCCCGTCGTAACGGACGAAGTCAAAAGCAGGGTCGAGCACGAATTAAACATAATAGAAAAATTGGGATACACCAGTTATTTTCTGATAGCGTGGGACTTTGTGCATTACGCGAAGGAAAAAGGCATACCTGTCGGTCCGGGCAGGGGAAGCGCGGCGGGCAGTGTTGTGAGTTATTCTCTCGCCATAACCGACATAGACCCGTTAAAGTATGACCTCCTCTTTGAGAGATTTCTCAATCCTGAAAGAGTGAGCATGCCCGACATAGACATAGATTTCTGCTACGAGAGAAGGAACGAGGTCATAGATTACGTCGTAAAAAAATACAGCAGGGATAACGTCGCCCAGATAATCACCTTCGGAACGATGATGGCCAAGGGCGTCATAAGGGACATCGGCAGGGTCATGGGGATGGCTTACGGCGAGGTCGATAAAATAGCCAAAATGATCCCCGGCGACCTGAATATCACCCTCCAGCAGGCGCTGAAATCGGCGCCGGAACTGAAGACTCTTTATAAAACAGACCCCCGCGTTACGCAGCTTATAGATACCTCCATGGTATTGGAGGGGTTAAGTCGCCACGCCTCAACTCACGCCGCGGGCGTCGTGATATCGGAAAAAGCGCTTACGGAGTTTGTGCCGCTTTTCAAGATGGGCGACGGCCAGGTGACCACAGGCTATCCCATGAATTCGCTTGAGAAGATAGGGCTCCTAAAGATGGATTTCCTGGGTCTAAGGACGCTCACCGTCATAAGTGAGGCGCTCAAGATAATAAAGAGGACGAGAGGCCTTGAAATAGAGATAGACAAGATCCCGATAGATGATAAAAAGACATACGAGTTATTGTCGAACACGGAGTCGATAGGTATATTCCAGCTTGAAAGCTCCGGGATGCGCGACCTTCTGAAAAAATTCAAACCCGAAAAATTCGAGGACCTCATAGCGATACTGGCGCTTTTCAGGCCGGGGCCTATGGGCTCAGGCATGCTGGACGATTTTATCTCAAGGAAAGAGGGGAAGGTCGAGCTTAAGTATGACCACCCCGGCCTTGAGCCGATATTAAAGGATACCTACGGCATCATCGTCTTTCAGGAGCAGGTCATGAGGATCGCCTCGACGCTGGCCGGCTTCTCCCTCGCCCAAGCAGATTCTTTGAGGCGCGCGATGAGCAAAAAGACGCCCGACATCATGACTGAGGCAAAAAAGCATTTTATAGACGGATGCGCCAAAAACGAGATACACATAAGGGTCGCCGACAAGATCTTTAACCTGATAGAATATTTCGCGGGCTATGGATTCAACCGCAGCCACAGCGCCTCATATGCGATGATCTCCTACAGGACGGCGTACCTCAAGGCGAATTATCCGGTCGAATTCATGACGGCCCTGCTGACCTCTGAAAAGGACAATACAGACAAAATCGCTCTATATATCGACGAGGCCGGCCGGATGGGCATAAAGGTCCTCCCGCCCGACGTAAACGAAAGCTATTCGCAGTTCACGGTCATAGAGGACAAGGAGGAAGGCAGTAAATACGGCCAGGGGATAAGGTTCGGCCTTTCCGCGGTCAAGAATGTGGGGGGAGGGGCGATAGACTCCATCATCACCATGAGAAAGAAAGAAGGCAAATTCAAATCGCTTTACCATTTCTGCGAGCACGTGGATTCGCGCCTGGTCAATAGAAAGGTCATAGAAAGTCTGATAAAGTGCGGCGCGTTCGATTCTTTCAACTTATACCGCTCTCAGCTTATAGCGATACTCGATAAGGCCATGGAGGTCGCCGGCGGCATACAGAAGGACAGGATGAACGGGCAGCTGTCATTTTTTGATACGTTCGAGGACCAGGACCACTTCAAGAAGAGCTTCCAGGATGTCCCCGACATAAAAGAATGGCCGGAGAACCAGCTTCTCGCGTTTGAAAAAGAGATGCTGGGATTTTATATAACAAAACACCCCCTGGCGCGTCTCGAGAGAATCTTAAAACTATACGGGAACGCCGCCGTCATGGATCTGGGTAATTTCAGGGACGGGGATATGCTCTTGATAGGAGGTATTTTTAATAAAGTAAAGCTTACCACTACCAAAAAGACCGGCGAGAGGATGGCCATCGCGCGGCTGGAGGACCTCACCGGCATAGTGGAGGTGCTTGTATTCCCGAAGGCATACGCGCTTATAGGAAAATATATAAAAGCCGACACCATGGTTTTACTGAGGGCGCGCATAAGCCTGCGCGAGGAAAAGCCGAAACTTATAGCGGAAGAGGCGATCCCGCTTGAAGAAGTGCAGGAGAAGCTGACGAAGGCTATCGCTATAAACCTGGCTACAAACTCGGTCAATAAAAAGACGCTGGAATCGTTGAAATTGCTCTTATCAAACCATAGAGGCACGATCCCCATTTATGTCTATTTCAGGACGCCGGAAAATAAAAGAGTCACCCTTGCCATGGGCGAGAATTTCAAGGCTCAGCCCTCTGTTGAGCTCGTGGATGAGTTGGAAGAACTCCTGGGAGAGGGCACGGTATCGGTTCAGCGCAATTAATATTGACAAGCGTAATCTCTTGTGGTATAATAACTTACGATTATGATAGATAAGGACCTGGAATTACAGTCAAAGCGGGTGAAAGAGTTTATGCAGTTGTGGATAAAGTTCCAGGATATGTATAAGAGCTCTGTCAGCCGCGAGACCATCTCCCCCGAAGACGAAA
>JAUWWU010000057.1 GCA_030616695.1 Candidatus Omnitrophota bacterium
AAAAAGCCTTTTTCCAGCTTGTCTTTTTCGCTCTTTGCCTTTTCTTTCCCTTTTTTCTCGTCTATTTTTTCTTTTATTGCTATAGGGGCTTCTTTTTTCGGCGTCGGCGCGTGCGGTTTTTCTTCAGCCTTGCCCTGGCCCGCCTTTCCCGGCGCCTCTTTCGCCCCCTTCTCTTTTTTCTTCGGCGCCGTTTTTTCGACGATTTTTCTTTCAGTCAGTTCCAATATAGACATCTGTGCGCCGTCGCCCTTTCTCGGCGCCAGTTGCAGTACGCGGGTATAGCCTCCCTGCCGGCTTGCGAACCGGGGCGCGATGTCGTCAAAGATCTTATTTATAAGCAATTTGGAGCCGAGTATGCTTATGGCTGTCTTTTTCGATGTAATAGTGTTTTTCTTTCCCAGCGTTATCAATTTATCGGCCAGAGAACTTGCCTCTTTTGCTTTCTGGAGGGTGGTCGAAATGCGTTCGTAAGCCATTAAGCTCGTAACGAGGCTTCTTAAAAGCGCCTTCCTGTTGGATGTATTCCGGCTTAGCTTTTTGGTTTTTCTTCTGTGCCTCATCTTAATCCGCTTTCTTCTTGGGGATTTTCATGCCGAAAGACAGGCCCATGTCCTGCAGGATCTTCTGTATCTCACTGAGCGATTTTTTACCGAAGTTCCGGTATTTCAGCATCTCTATCTCTGTCTTTTTAACCATATCCCCTATTGTCTTTATCTTGGCCTCTTTAAGGCAATTTGAGCTTCGGACGGAAAGCTCAAGGTCTGTTACGGGAGTCGCGAGTTTTTCCCATAGCTCTTTATCTTCCATGGCCTCTGTTTTATCCCCTTCTTCTTCGGGCAGCTTGCCGAGGTTTGTAAAGGGGTCCAGGTGCCTTTGCAGAATGTGCGAAGCATGCAGGAGCGCATCTTTCGGTGCAATACTGCCGCTTGTCCAGATCTCTAGAATCAGCTTGTCGTAATCGGTTATCTGCCCTATTCGCGTGTTCTCGACGCGAAAATTCACTTTTGTTATCGGCGTGAAGATGGAATCGACGGCGATAATGCCTATAGGCTGGTCTTCTTTCTTGTTTTTTTCGGCTGGGACATAACCCCTGCCCCTCCCGACTTCCAGCTCCATGTTAAATTTGGTCTTTTTTGTAAGGGTGGCGATATGGAGGTCGGGGTTCAATATGTCTATTGTCTCATCCGTTGTTATATCAGAGGCTTTTATTACCCCCTTTTTTTCCACATTAAGGGAAAGCGTTTTCGGATTCTTGGTGCGGGAGCGCAGTATCAATTTTTTGACATTCAGCACTATTTCCGAGACATCCTCCATGACGCCCGAGATCGAAGAGAACTCATGCAAGATACCGTCGATCTTGATGGATGTCACGGCGGCCCCTTCTATTCCGGACAATAAAACCCTGCGCAGTGAATTTCCGATAGTCGTCCCATAGCCGCGCTCGAACGGCTCAGCTATGAATTTTCCGTATACGTCCTCATAGGTTGATTCCTCGCATTCAAGCCGTTTCGGCATTTCAAAATTTTTCCAGCTAATGCCCATTAGATTGCCCTCCCGCTGTTTATTTTGAGTAAAGTTCGACGATTAACTGTTCCTGGATCTCGTAACCGATATCTTTTTTGACGGGCAGCCTTTTTACCTGCCCTTTTAAATTGGCATGGTCGGCTTCGAGCCAAGCCGGAACGCCTCTGTCTTTAGCCAGCTCTATATCGTCCTGTATCTTTTTCTTGAATTTTTCTTTTGCCGTTATTGTGATAATATCGCCTTCTTTTGCCAGAAAGGACGGGATATTTACTTTTTTATTGTTCACCAAAGCCGCGCCGTGCCGCACGAGCTGCCTGGCGCTGCGCCTGCTTGCGGTAAGGCCCAGCCTGAATATTACGTTGTCAAGCCGCCTTTCAAGGAACTGGAGCAATACTTCGCCGGTTACGCCGCTTGAGCGCTCTGCCATAAAAAAGTACTTCCGGAACTGTTTTTCCAGAAGGCCGTATATCTTCTTCGCTTTTTGCTTTTCGCGTAATTGCAGGCCGTAATCGGACAGCTTTATCCTTTTTTGCCCGTGCTGGCCCGGGGCGTACTTTCTCCTTGTTATGGCGCATTTATCCGTAGCACACCTTGTTCCCTTAAGGAATAGCTTTACTCCCTCTCTTCTGCATAGTTTACATGACGGTCCTATTTGTCTTGCCATTTTCCCCCTCTTTTAAAAACTATACCCTTCGCCTTTTTGGAGCCCTGCAGCCGTTGTGCGGTATAGGAGTTACGTCTTTAATAGCCGTTACATTAAGGCCGACTGCCTGGATCGCCCTGATAGCCGACTCCCTCCCCGAGCCGGGTCCCTTTACATATACTTCGACATCTTTCATGCCGTGCCCCAGGGCTTTCTTTGCCGCATCGCTGGCGGCCAACTGGGCGGCAAACGGCGTGGATTTTTTTGAGCCGGAGAATCCCACGCTTCCCGTAGACGACCAACAGACCGCATTTCCGCCTTTGTCCGTTATAGTTATGATGGTGTTGTTGAAACTGGCTAATATATGCGCGATGCCGCTCGGAACGTTCTTTGAGGCCTTCTTTTTTACTTTAGGTTCTTTAGTCTCTTTTGCCAATTACCACTCCTTACTTTTATGCTTCTGCTTTAACGGCGGCGGGCTTGGCTGATTTATCCCTGGTCACTCCGACAGTCTTGCGCGGTCCCTTTCTCGTCCGGGCGTTTGTGCGCGTCCTCTGCCCTCTTACGGGCAGGGACCTGCGGTGCCTGTAACCTCTATAGGCCCCGATATCTATCATCCGCCTTATGTTCCCCGCGACCAGCCTTCGCAAGTCGCCCTCTATCCTGTAATCTTTCTGTATCACGGCGCTTAGCCTGGATATCTCTTCTTCAGTGAGATTCTTTGCGCGGGTATCCGGGCTTATCCCGGTCTTTTTCAATATCTTATTGGCGCTTGTTCTTCCTATCCCGTGAATATAGGTAAGGGCTATCTCTACCCTTTTTTCTTTGGGTATGTCTACTCCGACGATCCTTGGCACTTAAACCTCCCTGAGTCACCCCTGTTTCTGCTTATGCTTCGGGTCTCTGCATATGACCCTGATGACGCCTTTTCTTTTTATAATCTTGCACTTGGAACAGATTTTTCTGACGCTTGATCTTACCTTCATCTATTTATTCCTGTGTACTATCCTGCCCTGCGTAAGGTCATACGGAGACAACTCTAATTTCACCTTATCGCCCGGTAGTATTCTTATAAAATGCATTCTCATCTTGCCTGATATATGCGCCAGTACTTTATGGCCGCTATCAAGCTCTACCCTGAACATCGCATTAGGCAGTGATTCTAAGACTGTGCCCTCGACTTCTATAGGTTCTTCCTTTGGCATGATGTCAAGACCTCCGGCCTGTTATCGGTTATTGCTATTGTCTCCTCAAAATGGGCGACCCGGCTTTTATCCTTGGTTACGGCAGTCCACCCGTCTTTCAATATTTCAACATCATACCCGCCCGCGCTTATCATCGGCTCGATAGCCAGAGTCATGCCCCGCTCGAGCCTTATGCCGGTGTTGGGTTGCCCGAAATTCGGGACCTCCGGCAGCTCATGGAGCTCGCTTCCTATGCCATGTCCCACAAAGGCCCTTATGACGTTAAATCCGTTTGATTCGACAAAATTTTGTATGGCGCATGAAATCGCGGAGACCCTCCTGTCCGCACTTGCATTCTCGAGAGCCTTTTCAAGAGCGCCTCTCGCTACCTCTAAGAGCCTTCTTGATTCAGCGTCTATTTTTCCTACCGGATACGTATAGGCGGCATCGGCAAAGTATCCTTCTACCTCTACGCCTACGTCCACGCTTATAATATCGCCTTCTCTAAGTATTGCGTCTCCCGGTATCCCGTGAACGATCACCTCGTTGATGGATGTGCATATGTTCGCCGGATAACCTTTATAGTTTTTAAAAGCCGGCCTTCCGCCGCGCCTTTTGATCAGCCGCTCGCAGATCCGATCTAATTCAATCGTCTTTATGTTCGGCTTGATCTTCCCGGCAAGTTCGTCGAGCATCTCGCCTACGATACTGCCGGCCTTCCGCATTATGGCCAACTCTCGCTCGGACTTCAACTCCATCATATGAGTTTTTCCCGTTGAAAAAGAGCTATCAGGATCTTATTAAGCTCGCCTACGTCAAGGTCTCCTGACACCTCCCGCAGCGTGCCCTTCTTCTCGTAATAGCTGATTACCGGAGCGGTCTCTTCGGCATAAACCGACCAGCGCCTCTTCACGGTCTCTTCGCCGTCGTCCTTACGCTGGTATAATTCCCCCTTGCAATAATCGCATATACTGTCTTTTTTCGGGGGTATGTTTTTTACGTGAAAGTTCGCGCCGCACTTTCTGCACACACGCCGCCCACCCAACCGCGCGACGCTTTTTTCTATGGATGTCTTGAAGTAAAGGACTACGTCCGGTTTCTTTCCGATATTCTCCAGCGCCTCATCAAGCATCTCTGCCTGTTTGAGCGTTCGCGGAAACCCGTCGAGGATAAAGCCTTTTTCGACAACGGCCTTTGCGAGCGTCTCCCGGACTATCGCGATAACTAGTTCGTCCGGGACCAGCTCCCCTTTTAGCATATATCCCTTGGCCTTTTTACCAAGCGAAGTGCCTTTGCCTACTGCTTGCCTCAACATATCACCGGTAGCTATATGGGGAATATTTAATTTTTGTGAAAGAACCTTTGCCTGCGTGCCTTTTCCGGCCCCCGGAGGGCCAAGAAGAACCAGATTCACCTTATCGCCTTCCTTTGATTTTTCCTCTTTTCATGAAGCCTTCGTAATGGCGCGTCAATAGGTGCGACTCTATCTGCTGGACCGTATCAAGCATAACGCCTACCATGATGAGCAAACTTGTGCCTCCGAAGAAACTTGCCACAAGAAAAGGTATCTTGAGGCCGGCGCTTATAAACGTAGGTATTATAGCTATGATAGCCAGAAAAACTGCGCCCGGCAGGGTTATCCGCGTCATGACATGATCCAGGAATTCCGCGGTTGCTTTACCGGGCCTTATTCCCGGCACGAAACCGCCGTATCTTTTCATATTTTCGGCCACGTCTATGGGGTTAAACGTGATGGCCGTATAAAAATAGCAGAAGAATATTATGAGCAGCGAATAAACGACATTATAGATCACGCCTCTGTTAGAAAGTCCCGCAGCCAGATTTTGTAAAAAGGGACTAGGTACTATGCTTGCGATAGTCGCCGGAAACAGTATCAAACTCTGGGCGAATATTATGGGTATTACTCCTGCCTGGTTTACCCGTAAGGGAATATAGGTGCTTTGGCCGCCGTATATCTTTCTTCCTATTATCCGCTTCGCATACTGTATCGGTATTTTTCTCTGCCCCTGCGTTATCAATATTACGGCTACGACAACTCCAACGAACATTACCAGCATAAGTAAAAGCGTAAACGGTCTTATCTGCCCGCTTTCCGCCGATGCCGGTATGAGAATCAGCAATTGCCCTATCGCGCTGGGCAACCTTGATATGATACCCGCGGTGATTATTAAGGATATGCCGTTGCCGATACCGAATTCCTGTATCTGTTCGCCCAGCCACATGATAAAAGCCGTGCCGCTTGTAAGGGTTATGATCGTTATTATGCGAAACGACCACCCTCCGTAAGGAACGATGACCTCTCCCTGAAAATGCGCCGGGTTCTCTAACCAGAGAGCGATAAAAAAGGCCTGCACCACCGAGAGTATCACTGTGCCGTATCGTGTATACTGCATTATCTTGCGGCGCCCTGCTTCGCCTTCTTTTGCCAGGCGCTCCAGGTGCGGGATGACCGCCGTTAAAAGCTGTAATATAATAGAAGCCGAGATATAAGGCATTATCCCCAGCGCAAATATTGTAGCGCGCTGCATCGCGCCTCCGGAAAAGATGTTAAACAACCCGAATAGCGTCCCCCCTGCGCTTTGAGCTATGTTTTCAAAGAACTGCACCAGCTTTGCGCTGTCAATGCCCGGCGTGGGTATGAACGCGCCTATCCGATAGACCGCGATCAGCCCCAACGTAACCAGCATTTTCTTTTTTAAATCGGGTATCTTGAATATGTTAAAAAATGCTTCAAACATCCCTTACCTATTTTTCGCCGAAGGCGTATCAGCCTCTGGCTGAGATTTTTTCGGTCGTGCCGCCGGCCGCTTTTATCTTTTCGACAGCGCTTTTAGAGAACGAATGTGCCTGCACGGTCAAAGATTTTTTGATATCTCCCGCCCCAAGGACCTTAACTCGTCTTTCGGCGCTTTTTATAAGATCGGCGTCTCTCATCTTTTGCGGATCGACCGCCTCATCCTTGCGGAATTTGTTTAGGTCCTCGACGTTTACGATCTGGC
>JAUWWU010000051.1 GCA_030616695.1 Candidatus Omnitrophota bacterium
AAGCCCAAAAAGCCAAAATCTGACTATATTGTTACGGGAATATATATGTATGACCGGCGCGTGTTTGACATCATAAAGACGCTCAAGCCTTCAAAAAGAAGGGAACTCGAAATTACGGATGTAAACAATGCCTATCTCAGGAAAGGGGAGCTTTATTACGACATATTGAAGGGATGGTGGACGGATTGTGGCATGTTTGATTCACTTTTAAGAGCTAATAGTTTAGTCGCAAAAAAAGAAAGGGCAGATCGAAGATGAAGATTCTCATAACCGGCGGTGCGGGGTTTATAGGCTCAAATTTTATCCGGTATTTTTTGAAAAAACACCCTGGCTATAAATTGGTAAACCTGGATAAACTTACTTACTGTGGAAACCTGAAAAACCTGAAGGATGTCCGGAATAACGCCGGCTACAAATTTATAAAAGGCGACATCAATGACCCGGATGCCGTAAAAAGCGCTATGAAGGGATGCGACATGGTGGTGAATTTCGCCGCCGAGAGCCACGTAGACAGGTCCATAAAAAATCCCAACCACTTCATAAGGACTAATGTCCACGGGACATCGGTCCTTCTGCGGACGGCGAGGGATATGAAGATATCCAGATTTCTGCAGATAGGGACTGACGAGGTGTACGGAAGTATAGAAAAAGGGCGCTTTAGCGAAGAGAGCACTCTTAATCCCCGCAGCCCTTATTCGGCAAGCAAGGCCGGAGCCGACCTGCTGTCGATATCATTTTATACCACATATAATCTTCCCGTTATTGTTACGAGAAGCTCTAATAATTTCGGGCCGTATCAGTATCCGGAAAAGATAATACCGCTCTTTATAACCAACGCCCTTGAAAATAAAAAACTCCCTGTCTATGCCGACGGAATGAATATGCGGGACTGGCTTTATGTCTTAGACCATTGCGAGGCGATAGATGTAGCATTACATAAAGGCGCAATAGGCGAGATCTATAATATATGCGGGCATAATGAGATTACCAATATAGAGCTGACGCGTAAAATTTTGCGATATATGGGAAAAGGGGAGGAACTGATCCAATTTGTTAAAGACAGGCCCGGCCATGACAAACGCTACTCTATGGACTGCATAAAGATTGAAAAACTGGGATGGAAGCCGCGCCATGATTTTGAAACAGCGCTTAAAGAAACCATAAATTGGTATAAGGAAAATGAGCAGTGGTGGAAGTCGAAGATGTCAGGCGCGCCAAAGGAAGCCATGGTATGATCAAGAAAAAAGTCCTTATAACGGGTTCGTACGGAATGCTTGGCATAGATTTAATCTCCGTGTTAAGCCATACCTACGATGTCATATGTACGGATATTGCGAGGAGCAAAAACCCTGCCTGCAGCAAGAATGTTTTCATAAAATGCGACATAAGAAACAGGCAGAGCGCGATAGATACGGTAGTGAAGTCAAAGGCAGACGTTGTGCTGCATACAGCCGCCTGGACCGACGTGGATGGCTGCGAACTTGACAAAGAGAGCGCGATGAAGATAAACGCCGAAGGCACGCATAATATAGCTTTAGGCTGCAAAGAAAGCAAGGCGATTATGTTTTATATTAGCAGCGATTTTGTTTTTGATGGCAGCAAGAACAGCACCTATAAAGAAGACGACAGGACCAACCCTTTGAATGCCTACGGATTATCCAAGCTTAAGGGGGAAGAGGCGGTAAGAAAGGAATTGGACAGATACTTTATTGTAAGGGCCAGCTGGCTTTTCGGCAAAAACGGAAAAAATTTCGTAGATATAATTCTGGACAAAGCAGGGCAGAAAGGGGCGTTAAAGGTTGTAATGGACCAATTCGGCTCCCCTACATTTACGAAAGATATCTCAAGGGCGCTTGAGAGGATGGTTTCACTCGCGTTAAAAAATAGAAATCTCGGCGGCGTCTATCATTTTGCGAACGGCGGAAGCTGCTCGTGGTTTAAATATGCGGAGGAGATCCTGAAAATCGCCGGCAAAACAGAGGCCAAGCTTTTACCTATAACATCAGCAGAACTTGACAGGCCGGCTATTAGGCCCGGCATGTCCATACTGGATACAAGCAAATATTCGCAATTATGTAAAGAGACACCGAGGAAGTGGGAATCTGCTTTGCGGCATTATCTCATTAATGAGGTGAAAATACCGGAGAGAAATTATGTACAAAGCCTTAAGAAATAAAATTGAAAAAAAGTCGGCAAGGATAGGCGTTATAGGGCTTGGGTATGTAGGATTGCCGCTGGCAGTCGCTTTCGCGGAAGAAGGATTCAGGGTCACAGGCATAGATACCAGTTCAAGAATGATTAAATCTATAAAAAGCGGCAAATCTTATATTTTGGATGTTCCAACCGAAAGAATTGCCGAACTTGTTTCAAATAAACTGCTTACCGCTACCGAAGAATACGCCGTTGTTAAAAAATTAGACGCTCTGATCATATGCGTCCCGACCCCCCTGGGCAAGACAAAAGAGCCCGATATATCCTTTATAGTAGCGGCAGTAAAAAATATTATTAGGAACAGGAAAAAAGGCCAGCTCTATATATTAGAAAGCACTACCTATCCCGGGACGACGGAGGAGATACTTCTTCCGAAATTCCAGGAAGGCGGCTTTAGGGTCGGCAGAGATTTTTTTCTCGCCTTTTCTCCCGAGAGGGTAGACCCGAGCAATAAAGTTTACACTACCAATACTATCCCCAAAGTGGTAGGAGGAGTGACAAAGAAATCGACCGCATTGGCCGAGATGCTTTACGGCAAGATAGTAGGACAGGTTATCCCGGTTTCCTCAAGCAAGGTAGCGGAGATGGCAAAGTTACTGGAAAATACCTTCAGAAGCGTCAATATAGGGCTTGTCAACGAGCTCGCTTTGATGTGCGAAAGTCTGAATGTAGATGTGTGGGAAGTTATAAGCGCCGCCAAGACAAAACCTTTCGGATTTATGTCTTTTTATCCGGGCCCCGGCATCGGAGGGCATTGCATTAATATAGATCCTCTCTATCTTTCCTGGAAAGCAAGCCTGCACGGGTTTAAGTCGAGGTTTATAGAGCTTGCGGATAGGATAAATTCATCCATGCCACAGCATGTGGTAGGCAGGGTAATAAGCGCCCTTAACAAAAGGCGCAAGCCGGTCAAGGGCTGTAAAATACTGGTATTGGGGGTGGCATATAAAAAAGACGTTAACGATACGAGAGAATCCCCTTCTCATGAGATAATAAGGCTGTTTTTAGAAGAAGAGGCCAGAGTCAGTTACTGCGACCCTTATGTCCTTAACATGGAAGTCAACGGCAGGACGCTTAAATCGATGAATTTGAAAAGGAGTTTTCTTAGGAAACAGGACTGCGTAATATTATCTACGGACCATGGCACATTCGATTACAAAAAGATAGCAGAAAATTCAAAGTTGGTATTCGACGCCAGGAATGCCTTTCACCATGCGGGCGTTAAGCGCAGGAATATTATTAAGCTGTAGAAGGGAAACTTATGGAGAGATACGTTGTTACGGGGGGAGCGGGTTTTATAGGCTCTAATATCGTAGAAGAATTGCTTAAAAAAGGCCATAAAGTGAAGGTAATCGATAATTTAATAACCGGTAAGAGGGAAAACATCGCTCCCTTCTTAAAAGATATAGAGCTGATAGAAGGCGATATAAGGGACATGGATGCTGCCAGAAAGGCCGTCAAGGAAGTGGATTACGTATTACATCAGGCGGCATTGAGGAGCGTTCCCAAATCGGTTGATGACCCCACGCTTAGCAATGACATAAATGTGAGCGGGACCCTGAATATGTTGATAGCGGCGAAAGAGGCAGGTGTAAAAAGGTTTGTCTATGCTTCAAGCAGCTCTGTTTACGGGGACTGCGATACCTTTCCCGAAAAAGAGGATTTTATCCTAAGGCCTATTTCACCCTATGCGGTTTCCAAGCTTACCGGCGAATATTATGCATACACTTTTAGCAAGACATACGGATTGGAGACGGTTTCCCTTAGATATTTTAACGTCTTCGGACCGAGACAGAACCCAGAATCGAAGTATTCTGCTGTTATACCCGCCTTTATATCGAGGATGCTCAAAGGGAAATCCCCTATCATAGAGGGGGACGGAAAACAATCCAGGGATTTTACGTATGTAGCGAATGTTGTTGATACCAATTTAGCGGCGGCAAAGGCCGATGGTATAAACGGCGAGGCCTTTAATATAGCCTGCGGCACATCGCATTCCGTCCTCAGCATCATAGAGAATCTCAATAAATTACTGGGAAAAGACCTCAAGCCCGAATTCGCGCCTACCAGAAGGGGGGATGTCCGTAAGACAATGGCGGATATCTCAAAGATGAAGAAGTTGCTGCATATTACACCCAGGGTCGATTTCAAATCAGGCCTTAAAAAGACTTTGGAATGGTTCGGAGTAAAATGAAGAGAATACTGATAACAGGCGGCGCCGGTTTCATAGGTTCTCATTTATGCTCTTTTTTATATGAGAAAGGATTTGATATAATCTGCATAGACAATCTCATAACCGGGACAAAAGATAACATAGCCCATATTTTAGAAGAAAAGAATTTCGAATTTATACAGCACGATGTGACCAAGTACATAGACATAGGCGGAAAGCTTGATTACGTACTGCATTTCGCTTCGCCGTCAAGTCCCATAGATTATGCAAAATTCCCCATACAGACGTTAAAAGTAGGTTCGATCGGCACTCACAACGCTTTGGGTGTCGCGAAAGCAAAGGAAGCCAAGTTTTTACTGGCTTCTACGAGTGAAGTTTACGGCGATCCCACCGTCCATCCCCAGCCGGAAAGCTATTGGGGTAACGTCAATAATATAGGCCCGCGCGGCGTCTATGACGAAAGCAAGAGATTTGCCGAAGCTATTACAATGGCATATCATAATACGCACGGCCTTGATGTTAAGATAGCGCGTATATTTAACACCTATGGGCCTAAAATGAGAAAATCCGACGGCCGCGCGATCCCTACTTTCATCGAACAGGCAATAAATAATAAACCTTTAACGGTTTTCGGGGACGGCTCCCAGACCAGGAGCTTTTGCTATATCTCAGATATGATAGGCGGGCTATATAAGTTGATGAATTCTGACATGAACAGCCCCGTAAATATCGGAAACCCCGACGAGCTTACGATCATCGGGCTTACGGAGAAGATTATAAAACTGACGGGTTCAAAAAGTAAGATAGAATTTAAAAAGTTGCCCGTCGATGACCCCAGGACAAGGCGCCCTGATATATCCCTTGCTATAAAAAAACTGGGTTGGAGGGCAACTGTAGGCCTGGAAGACGGTTTAAAGAAGAGCATCGAGGGGTTTAAAGGAAATGAAGGAAGATAAATACTACAAGAGCGAAAGGAAAGATATTGCCGCATTGATCCCCCGCGACGCAAAACGCATCCTTGATGTCGGCTGCGGTTTTGGATTGATGGGCAAGAACCTCAAGGAGGAAAGGGACCTTGAAGTGGTCGGCATCGAAAACGAGGAGAAAGCCGTCAATATCGCAAAAGGCAACGTCGACCAACTTATAATAGGCGACGTAGAAAACCTAAAACTGCCTTTTGAAAGCGGTTATTTTGATTGTATAGTGTACGGAGAGATTTTAGAACATCTCAAAGATCCCTGGAAGGTCTTGAAAGAACACGCATATTATTTAAAGAAAAAAGGGCTTTGCATAGCAAGTATTCCGAATATAGCGCATTACAGCATCATTAAAGGCCTTCTGAATGATATATGGGAATACAAACCATCGGGCATACTTGATGAAGCGCATCTGCGATTTTTTACATTGGAAGGCATAAAAGGTATGTTTAAAGATGCGGGGTATGTAGTAGAACAAGAGAAACGCTATGTGAGGGCGTCAAAGGTTAAGAAGGTGCTGAATATATTATCGGGCAGGAGATTTGAGCACCTGCTTACGGAACAATACCTAATAAAAGCAAGGTTGAGTTGAAAATATGGAAACACAAGGTGTTAGTATCGTAATAGCGGTGTGCAATTTGCTGGGCTTTACACGATTATGCATAGATTACATAAGGAAAAATACGGCCGTACCCTATGAATTGGTCATCATCGATAACGCTTCTACCGACGGCACACGGGAGTATTTTGAAGCACTTTCAAAGGAACTGGATGTCAGGTACCTGCACAATGAAACAAACCTCGGCCCTATAATTGCCATAAACCAGGGCATAAAAGCAAGTAAATACGAATATATCTGTCAGATGCACAATGACGTAGTTATATTTGAGGAAGGATGGCTTAAAAAGATCACCTCTATCATGGAATCTGACCCTAAAATAGGCATAGCCTGTCTTGCGGGAAGGCAGTATATACGCAAAAACTGCTCCTGCGACGAGGATACGCTCAAGCATAATCTTTTGAGCATAGGCCTCAATGAGGCGATGAAAAAAGAAGTCGAGGATATTGCCGTGATAGACGGAATGCTTTTCGTTTTCACTAAAAAACTTATTGAAAAAATAGGCCTGCTTGACGAGACATACGGGATGATGCATTTTTACGACATGGATTTTTCTCTGGCCGGTTTAAAAGCGGGTTACAGGAACGTAGCGGTTAATATCCTGGGATTCCATGTGGGGAACGGGGGCACGACAAGACGTTCCGACTATTATAAGAGATTGGTGCC
>JAUWWU010000026.1 GCA_030616695.1 Candidatus Omnitrophota bacterium
GACTGCTTAAAAACCGATTCATATATATTAAAGCTATTTCCATTATCGAAGATATTTTGTTTGACAACTGCATATCCAAGAAAATCACGATTAGAAATGTTTTTTATTTGCCCTGATTTTGTCGGACGAAATAATTTTGTAAAAAATGAGAGACGAAAAACTTTACTTTTTTTAAAGTTTTTAGGGACTTTAAATTTTAATTCTTCGTCTTCCCGTTTCATATCCTCGCTACAACACAATTCCTCTCTTATAAGAGTTTTTGCATTGTAGAATCGTGCTTGCGAAAAAATGCGCCTAATGGGAAGTATTTTTACAGGAAGCTTATCTGGAAAAACGATATCGCAATGATCAAAATTTGAAAAAGGGCGGATAATTTTGTGAACTTTTATACTCTTGGCTTGTATAGTTCTGACCGTTTCCATTTTTATGCTTTTCTTTCATAGCACGTCAACAATTATGGAAAGTGAACTCTCGGCGTAGGCTGTCTCTCCAAACGTGCCTTTCTACGCAAATACGTTCTTAGTTCTTTTGTTGCTATGCTGATTCTATCCTTACCAGAAGAAGTAGTGCGAGCACTAAAACGTAACGGTCTAAGACTTCGTGCAATGGCAGGAGCGCTAAAGGATATTTTTGGGGTTAATACCATTTTATCCTTCATTGTTTGACACTAGTATATCATTATAACTGTGAAAAAGCAAGTGTAGCACTTAAGATTCACAAAAGTTTTACATAGAAGGTAAATTGCATTTCACATAAAAGGGCTTCATTAAAAGCATGGCGTGGCTCGGCACCGCCGAAGCCTTCGTGCTATTACGACAGAGGCTGAGGCGGGCGGACGAGCCACATGCTTGAAGTTCTTAGATATTTTCTCCGGCGTTGCTGGCGAGGACGCGCACGGCCGAAAGGTCGGGGCGCGGCGGCCTTTCGGCCGTGCAGCCGAGCTTCAACCACTTTGCTTTTTTCTTTCCGTTGTAGTATCCTATTAATGAAAATTTAGTTTTATATAAACAACCGGCGTTTTGGGTTTTCTCCTTGTGAGGGCACCTCGTGTAAGAAAGCTGGTGCGGAAGGGGGGAGTTGAACCCCCAAGAGCGTAAGCCCACATGGTCCTGAACCATGCGCGTTTGCCAGTTCCGCCACTTCCGCAAATTGGTAAGCGCTATCAAGTATACTTTAAAAATATTTCCTTGTCAATTATAAAACCGCCTTTTGAAAACCCGCCTTTTTCCGTATAATAATATTAATCTTGATTAATAGTATAATCTTGGTATAATATAATGCCCTTATGGGAAATACGACAGTTGCGACAAACAGGCGGGCGAGGCACGATTTTACCATTCTTGAGAGTTTTGAGGTCGGCATAGAACTCAAAGGCACAGAGGTAAAATCTTTGCGCAACCATAAGGCGAGTTTGAGCGATAGTTTCGCAAGGGTCGACGGCAGCGAATTATATTTGTATAACATGCACATAAGCCCTTATGAATTCGGAAGTTATACAAACGTTGAATCCAAAAGAAAACGGAAGCTCTTAGCCCATAAAAAAGAAATAATAAAATTAAGCGGATATAGGTTGCAGAAAGGGATGACCCTTATCCCTTTAAAGGTCTATTTTAAGCGCGGGCTGGCCAAGGTCGAGCTTGCCCTCGTGAAGGGCAAAAGGCAGTACGATAAGAGGGAGGCTATTAAAAAACGCGAGACAAGGCGGGAAATAGACCGCCGGTTCCGCGGCAAGATAAAGATGTAAATTGCGGCATATCGGGGGTGAAAGGTTTCGACTCGAACCGATAGGCTTAAGAAGTGCATGCCGAGGTTGTCGGGAGGCCTCGTAAAACACCCGACATAAAATTAAGTGCTAACGAACAGTTAGCTCTGGCCGCTTAATTGCGGCAAGTCCTCCGGCCGGTTTCCTGGGAGGCCGGATGTGACTCCGGATGCAGGATAGTTCCGTTTCTCTCGCTTTCGGGGGACGGAGCGAAATTTTAGGAAGCTGGCCGTTTGCATATCCCGCTTATTGGAGATGCGAATGGCGAGACCCAAACAGTAAGACAAGCATGTAGTATCTTCTGGGCTGAGGCTTGAGGACGGCGGTTCAACTCCGCCCACCTCCACCACTAAAACGTTCGGGCTACGGGGCTGAAAAGTGAGGAATGAGCTTTTCACCCCTCCGCCCTGCGCATTATGGAAGGCCAGGCAGGACTTGCGTCCGAACGTTTTTAAGGAGACACCTTTTTAGGAAAAAGGTTTCTCCTTAATGTTCCTCTTCCAAAAATAAGGTTCGGGCTTCGGTGCCAAAAAGTAAGGAATTTGTGAAAAGGATATTTTTAAAAGCCACATTATTGGAGCTAATTATAGTATTTGTGTCGACGGTTGCGCTTGCCTATGTCATAAAAGGCACGGAAGATCGTGTGGACGCGGCAGATATTAAGATAGGCGGCAGGCAGTATGTGCTGTTAACGGATGTCTGCAGGGCATACGGAATAGAGTGCGGATGGGACAGCATAACGCGAAAGATTACACTGCGCAAAAACGGCCGGGAAGCGTTTTTTTTAGCCGGAAGTAAATATTATTATGACGGCAAAAAGACCAAGAAATTAAGCGCCCCGCTTTACATGAAAAAAGGCTCCGCCTGGGTCCCGGTGAAATTCGCGAGATATACCGTAAAACGGCTGTTCGATTTGGACAAAAGGCCGTCACGCGCTCCGCGGACAAAGGCGGTTGCGAAAGCCGCGCCCGGGAAAGCGAAGAGACCCCCGGCCAAAAAGTTTGAGATCAAAAAAGTCATCATAGACCCCGGGCACGGCGGCAAGGACCCAGGCGCCATAGGCAGGACAAGACTTTATGAAAAACATGTAGTCCTCGATCTCTCCAAAAGAATCAAGAAAGAACTCGAGAAAGCCGGTATGGACGTGATAATGACAAGGAGCTCCGATAAATTCGTTTCTCTTGGCGGAAGGGCAAAGATCGCAAACAAAAATAATGCGGACCTGTTTGTAAGCATTCACGCCAATGCCAATAGAAAAAGATGGATGAGAGGGTTTGAGGTATATTATCTTTCCGAAGCCACCGATGACAACGCCAGGGCGCTTGCTGCGGCGGAAAATTCTGTTTTAAAATACGAAGAGGAGTCTTTTAACAAGCATACAAAAAACCTGGATGCGATAGTATGGGACCTTACGTTCACCGAAAACAGAGAAGAGGCGATCGAACTGGCGGGGTTTATATGCCAGGAGGTGGCCAGGGTAGTAAGGCCCAAAAAGAATAACATAAAAAGCGCGCGGTTTTACGTGCTTAAAGGCGCTGAGATGCCCTCAGTTTTGGTGGAGCTTGGCTATCTTTCCAACAGCTATGACGAAAGAAACCTCAAAAAAGGCTCTTACAGGCAGAAAATAGCCGAAGGGATTGCGGAAGGCATATTAGCTTATAAAGACGAATTCGAGAGGACAAACGGATTTTCGCGTTAACCATATGAAAGAAAGACCCATAGGAATATTCGATTCGGGCCTTGGCGGTTTAACTGTTTTTAAAGAGGTAAAGAAGCTTTTGCCGAAAGAGGATATTGTATATTTCGGAGACACGGCGCGCGTCCCTTACGGCACAAAGTCAAAGGATACGGTCACGAGATTTTCTGTGCAGGACGCGGATTTTCTGGCGGGGCTGAAGGTGAAGATGATCGTCGCGGCATGCAATACCTCATCGAGTTTCAGCCTCCCGGCACTAAAAAGGCGTTACAAAATTCCGGTGATAGGCGTTATTAAACCCGGGGCGCAAAAGGCCGCAAACGCCACAAAAAACTTGAGAGTAGGCGTCATAGGGACGCGGGCTACTATTTCAAGCGGTATTTACGAAAAGGAGATAAGGAAGCTGAATCCTAAAATAAAGGTAGCTTCGGCAAGCTGCCCTCTTTTTGTCCCGCTTGCGGAAGAGGGCTGGCTAAAAGGGAAGGTCACAAAAAAGATCGCCGCCCGGTACCTCAAGGCGCTCAAGAAAAAAGATATCGATACTATCGTCCTTGGCTGCACGCACTATCCGCTTTTAATGTCAATAATCCGAAGCGTTTTGGGTAAAGGCGTCAGGTTGATAGATTCCGCTACGCAGACAGCCATTGCGGTGAAAAAGATCATAGATGAGAAAGAGATGCGTAATCCCAAGAAAAGCAAAGGCAGATACAGATTTTACGTCAGCGACGAACCGGAACTCTTTAAAAAGATAGGCGCAAGGTTTCTGGGAAGCAATATCAAAAACATAAAAAGGGTAGATGTGGGGGCATAATAGACATGTACGAGATAGAGGTATTTTCAAATTTTAGCTCCGCGCATAACCTGAGGGGCTATAAAGGCAAATGCGAGAATATCCACGGCCACAACTGGAAGGTCGGCGTGACCGTCTCCTCAGGCAAACTTAACAAGATCGGCATCGTAGCGGACTTCAGGGACGTAAAGAGGCTTCTTAACGGTGTATTAAAAAAACTGGACCACAGGGATTTGAATAAGATCGCGTATTTTAAAAAGGTCAATCCCACATCGGAAAATATAGCGAAATTTATATATGACGAGTTGAGGAGAAAGAAACTATCCGTTTCTTCCGTGTCCGTACGGGAGACAGAGGACTCAAAAGCGGCATATTCGGGATGACATGAAAGAGGCGGTTGTTTTATTATCCGGGGGGCTTGATTCCACAACGGTGCTATACATAGCGCGAGACCGGGGCTACAGATGCAACTGCCTGATATTCGACTATGGCCAGCGTCACAGAAAAGAGATACGGCAGGCGGTAAAAATAGCGAAGAGAGCAAAATGCGATTACAGGGTCATCAAAATACCGTTTCCTTGGCAGGGAAGCTCCCTTTTGGATAAAAATACGAAATTGCCTTCTAATAGAAGCGCTGAAAATATGGCGGAGAATATACCTTCGACTTACGTACCGGCGCGAAACACGGTGTTTTTAAGCATAGCGGCGGGATGGGCAGAGACGCTTGTAGCGGACGCTATATTTATCGGTGCTAATGCAATTGATTTTTCGGGATACCCCGACTGCAGGCCGGAATATTTCGAGGCCTATAATAAGCTTTTACGGGAGGGCACAAGGATCGGCCTTGAGGAAAAGCCCATAACAATAGAGGCGCCGCTTATAGATAAAAAGAAAAGCGAGATCATCAAAATCGGCAGCGGGCTCATGGCGCCTTACGGGCTTACGTGGTCATGTTATGAAGGCCGGAGGCGGCCCTGCCTCGTATGCGACGCCTGTCTTTTACGGAAAAAGGGCTTTGAGGAAGCAGGGCTGGAGGACCCGCTTATGGAGGCATGTTATGGCAGAGCCAAGGGCTGACCTTATTGAGGTATTTTCGTCATATCAGGGTGAGGGCCTTTTTCTCGGCGCAAAGCAGATATTCATAAGATTCGCCGATTGTAATCTCAATTGCACCTTCTGCGATACACCAAAGGACGCGGTAAAAAAAGATCTGTCCGTTGACGAAGTCTTAGAGGAGGTCATGAGGATAGAAGCGGCATCCGGCATACACCATTCGTTTTCCATAACCGGCGGCGAACCTCTACTACATGCGGATTTTCTCGAACAATTGCTGCCGAGATTAAAGAATGAAAGGTCTAAAATATACCTGGAAACAAACGGGACTTTGCCGGAAGAGCTACGGCGCATCATCGCTTATGTCGATATTATTGCCATGGATATAAAGCTGCCCTCATCGACGAATATGCGGCCGTTGTGGAAAAAGCACATAGAATTTTTGGAGATTGCCGGAAAAAAAAGGGTTTTCATAAAGGTAGTGGTGACGGGCGATACCGTCAAGGAAGACATTTTAAAAGCAAGAGACATCGTGGAGAGCTTTGATAAGGGGATGCTTTTTATACTCCAGCCGGCAAGCCCGACCGAAAACGGGGATTTTACGGCTAAAAGGGAAAAGATCTTTAATTATTACGAGCTTTCCGGGGAGAGGTTGAAAAACGTAAGGATCGTCCCCCAGGTCCATAAATTTTTAGGTATAAAATAGAAAGCGCATAAAGCCACTGCAGCTGAACCAATAGCGTAAAGAAAACAATAAAGACAATAATGGGGACATTTTCCCAGCCTTGTTTTAGCTTTAAGGAAAGTGTCCACACCACGGAGTTTCAATGAAGAAGAAATCCTCATACGAAGGCCTGCAGGAAAATATCAGAGCGCTCAAGACGCCTAAGATAGAGGTGTTTCAAAACAAATATAGCGACAGGGAATATGTGGTAAATCTGGAGACGGACGAATTCACCTGCATATGCCCGAAGACGGGACTGCCCGATTTTGCTACGATAAGGATCGAGTATACACCCGATAAACGCTGTATAGAGCTAAAGTCATTTAAGCTATATCTTGTGTCTTTCCGGAAGACAGGGATTTTTCACGAGCACGTGACAAATAAGATCCTGGACGACCTCGTAAAGGCATGCAGGCCCCGTTACATGAAACTTGAGATGGAGTATAAACTGAGGGGCGGGATCAAAACCACAACAAAAGCGGCATACAAGGCTCCAAAAAAAGGTGCAAGATGAGACAGGTCAAGACAAGCGCGATATCAGATTTAATAAGCAGGTTATGCATAGAGGCAAATGTAAGACTCAGGCCTGATATGCGAAAGGCGATCAGAACCGCCTTAAAGAAGGAAAAGAATACGGGCGCCAAGTCAGCGCTGGGGCTTTTGCTGGAAAATGCGGCTATAGCTTGCACCGACAGGATCGCCATCTGTCAGGATACGGGGCTGGTGGTAGTTTTTATGGATATCGGACAGGAGGTGCGTATTGCAGGCGGGCCGCTTAAACAGGCGGTAGATAGAGGCGTAAGAGACGGATACAGAAACGGATATCTCAGGAAGTCCGTCGTTTTTTCTCCGATCGCAAGAAAAAATACAAAAACGAACACACCTGCGATATTACATACGGCGGTTACGCCGGGAAATAAAATAAAGATCTGGGTCATGCCAAAAGGCTTCGGAAGCGAGAACAAGTCAGCCATGACCATGCTGAATCCCTCAGACGGCGAACGGGGGATAATAGATTTTGTAGTGGATACGGTAAAAAAGGCAGGGCCGGAGGCCTGTCCGCCTTTTGTGCTGGGCATAGGAATAGGCGGGACGTTCGATTACGCCGCGTATCTTGCAAAAAAATCACTATTAAGAAGGATCGACCGGAAAAATCCGGATAAAAAACTTGCCGCTCTTGAAAAAAAGATTTTGAACGCGGTAAATAATCTGAACCTGGGGCCTATGGGGCTTGGTGGGAAGACAACGGCTTTAGGCGTGAACATTTTAAGCTATGCCACTCATATCGCAGGACTGCCTGTCGCGGTTAACATGAATTGCCATGCGACAAGGAGCGCGTACGGAGTAATATGAGAAGATTAGACCTGCCTCTAAAAAATAGAGATATGCGGAGTTTAAAAGCGGGCCAGCGCCTTCTTTTATCAGGCACAGTCTACACTGCGCGCGACGCGGCCCATAAGATCCTTGTAGGCCTGCTTAAGAGCAGAAAAAGGCCGCCGATCCCGCTTAAAGGCATAGCCGTATATTACGCAGGGCCGACGCCTGCTCGTCCGGGAAGGGTGATCGGCTCATGCGGCCCGACTACAAGCAGCCGGATGGATGGATTCACGCCGGCTTTACTCAAGGCCGGCGTAAAGATAATGATAGGCAAAGGAAGACGGAGCGCAAAGGTAAAAGAGGCGATAAAAAGATATAAGGCGGTGTATTTTCTCGCGCCCGCGGGGTGCGGGGCGCTTCTTTCGAAAAAGATCACAAAGAAAAAGGCCGTCGCTTATAAAGATTTAGGCCCGGAAGCCATATATAAACTTGAGGTGGAAGATTTTCCCGTGATCGTGGGGATAGACCCGAAGGGGAGGGACGTTTAAATGCGAGCCAACGGAAGAAAAAGGGATCAATTACGAAAGATCAAAATAAAGAGAAACTACATGAAATTCGCGGAGGGCTCATGCCTTCTCGAGATGGGCAATACGAAAGTGGTCTGCACCGCAAGCGTTGAGGACGGCGTCCCGCACTTTTTAAGAAAAACGGGCAAGGGGTGGATAACGGCGGAATACAGCATGCTTCCGCGTTCGTGCAAAAGCCGCACGCCGAGAGAATCCACCCGTGGAAGAATAGGCGGCAGGACTCATGAGATACAGCGCCTGATAGGCCGCTCCTTAAGAAGCGTCACGGATATGACGGTCTTCGGCGAAAGGACGATCTGGCTGGACGCCGACGTCATACAGGCGGACGGAGGCACGCGCTGCGCGTCCATTACGGGAAGCTTCATAGCGCTTTGCGACGCGCTTAATAAGCTAAAACAGGAAGGCATATTGGACAGGCTCCCTATAAACGATTTTGTGGCGGCCGTAAGCGTGGGCATAATAAACGGAGAAGCCCTCCTCGATTTAGATTATGACGAAGATTCAAACGCCGAAGTGGATACGAATGTTGTTATGACTGGAGGGGGCAAGTTTATAGAGATACAGGGCACGGCGGAGAAAGAGCCTTTCGAGAAAGCCGCGATGAACAAGATGATAACTTTAGCGAAAAAAGGCATAGGAGAGCTTGTATCAATACAGAAAAAGGCGCTCGGAAAGGTAGTGATTGGTGAAAGAGATTGTCGTCGCCACGAGGAATAAGGACAAGGCCAAAGAGATAAGAAAGATTTTAAAGGGTTTAAAGGTAAAGATTTTAACGCTTGATAGCTTCAAGAATATACCAAACATAATAGAAGACGGAAAGACTTTTGAAGAAAACGCCTCAAAGAAGGCGAAGGTAATATCCCGATATACCGGCAGGCTTACTGTTGCGGACGATTCAGGCCTGGAGGTAGATGCGCTGGGCAGGAGACCGGGAGTGAAGTCGGCGCGTTTTGCCGGAAAAGGGCAGGATTATGGCAAAAACAACGCGAAACTCCTGAGACTTCTAAAAAAGGTCCCGCCCTCCAAAAGAAAGGCC
>JAUWWU010000011.1 GCA_030616695.1 Candidatus Omnitrophota bacterium
AGGCAAAAGGCGTAAACGTGAGCGATTTTGTGAATGTCAAAATAACCGATACCCTCGAATATGACCTCGTTGGCGAACAGGTTAAGTAAGCAATGTTGATATTCACTCGCTCAGACAAAATTTTTAACGCCTTTAATTTTTTGAAAGGTGTGGGGCGCTCACCGACTCGCGCCCATCAACAAGCATGCGCTCCTTATACGTCGCGCGTCGATTGCGGGCAAAATAACTCGGGGGCATTACCATACCCCCTCTCTACTTCGCTTCGCGAAGTAGCCGCACCTGTCGATTAGGCCCGCGGACATATTTTGCCCTTTTAGAAACCGATTTTTTCGCTCATTCAAGGCTAAATTTTGTATGTCGCTCGTCGAATATCAACATTACTTAAACATAGCCGCACAATAAATCAATTGACTTTTTTATATAATGGTATATAATATCTTTTCTTTAATGTGTACGAGAGTTGTAACTGCATTATTGAGGTGTAATCTATATAAAATTGGGAGGCGGCAATGGATTATTTGTTGACCGAAGAGCAGGTTATGATACGAGACCTCGCGCGCCGGATCGCGGAGGAAAAGATAAGGCCCGTTGCGGCTAAATATGACGAGGGCGAGGAATTTCCGTGGCCTATCGTTAAGGTGCTTGCGGACAGCGACCTGTGTGGTATATATATACCGGAGGAATACGGAGGCACGGGCGGCGGCGTGACCGAATTGGTGTTGGCCACAGAGGAGCTGTCAAAGGCGTGCGGCGGGATCGCCCTGGCATTTGCGGCGACTGCCCTGGGCATATATCCTATTTTGCTTTACGGCAGCGACGAGCAGAAAAAGAAGTATCTGCCGGATATAGCCAAAGGCAAGAAATTGGCGGCCTTCGCGATAACGGAAGCGGAGGCGGGCTCTGACGTGGGCAGCATAAGGACGACTGCAAAAAAAGAAGGTGATCACTACATATTAAACGGGACAAAACAGTGGATAACAAACGGGGGGGAAGCAGAGACATATACGGTGATCGCCATGACGAATAAATCCAAGGGCACACGCGGTGCGAGCGCTTTTATAGTGGAAAAAGGCACGCCGGGATTCGATTTTGGTAAAAAGGAAGACAAGCTCGGCATACGCGCGTCAGCTACGCGCGAGCTTGTTTTTACCGACTGTAAGATCCCCAAGGAAAATCTGCTGGGCAGGGAGGGCATGGGTTTTATAGTAGCGATGAAGACATTCGATAATTCCCGTCCCGGAGTAGCCGCGCAGGCGGTAGGCATAGCACAGGGGGCATTTGACCTGGCTCTTAAATATGCCCACGAAAGGCAGCAGTTCGGCCGGTCTATTTCCAGTTTTCAGGGCATACAGTTTATGCTGGCGGATATGGCTACTGAGATAGAAGCAGCCAGGGCGCTTGTGATTTCGTCGGCAAGGATGATAGATTCCGGGGCAAAGGATGTGGGAGCTGTTTCGGCGATGGCAAAGATATATGCCAGCGACATCGCCATGAAAGTGACGGTTGATTGCGTGCAGATCTACGGCGGTTACGGCTACATGAAGGACTATCCGGTAGAGAAGTATATGCGGGACGCCAAGATAACGCAGATATACGAAGGCACCAATCAGGTGCAGCGCAATGTCATCGCGGCTGCTTTAATAAAAAGCCTCGTTAAGAAAAAATAACGAGATAACCTATCTCAGTTGAACCAAACATAATGGGGACAGACACCTTTTTTCTAAATGGTGTCTGTCCCCACATAAAAAACAATAATGAATATAATCGTCTGCATAAAACAGGTCCCCGAAACGACGGATGTTAAGATAGACCCCGAGACCAATACGCTCATAAGGGAGGGCGTGGCCTCCATAATCAACCCCTTTGATACTTATGCTATCGAAGAGGGAGTGAGGCTGAGAGAAAAATTCGGCGGGAAGGTTACGGTCTTATCAATGGGGCCGCCCCAGGCACAGGAAGCGTTGCGGGAGGCGATTTCCGTAGGCGCGGATGAAGGTGTCCTTCTTTCCGACAGGGCCTTTGCCGGAAGCGATACATGGGCCACAAGCTATACGCTCGCGAAAGCTATTGAAAAGATAGGCGCTTTTGACATTATACTTTGCGGCAAACAGGCCTCTGACGGCGACACCGCCCAGGTCGGGCCAGGTATATCCACGCATCTTGACATACCGCAGGTTACGTATGTCAAGAAGATAGAGGAGATAAAAGAAAACGCAGTTAAGGTCGAGAGGATGACAGAAGGGGGTTTTGAGATAATAGAGGCCCCTATCCCTTGTCTCATGACCGTCGTTAAAGAGATAAACGAACCCCGTCTCCCCTCCCTTAGGGGCAAGATGAAAGCGAGAAAGGCAGAGATAAAGGTGATGACATCCAAGGACCTTGATCTCGACCCCTCAAAGATAGGATTAAACGGCTCCCCCACCAAAGTAATGAAGATATTTACTCCTCCGCCAAGAAAAGGGGGGCAGATTTTACAAGGGGAAGCAGACAGGGTTGCGGCCGACCTTGTAGAATTGCTTAAAAGCGAAGTATAGATGACTTCTCGGGATAGGATCAAAAGGACGCTGGAATTAAAGGTGCCGGACAGGGTCGGCATTTTTGACGAATTCGGAGAGGCCGCTGTCCGGAAATGGAGGGATGACGGCGATCTCCCCCGCCATGTGACTGCGCAGGAGTATTTTGATTTCGATATACACATTTTTGGTTTTGACCAGAGTTTTCACTGCGGCGAAAAAAATATTGTAACGCCTGCGCGTATGGATACTGCCTCTTTGGGCGAAAATCTAAAAGATAATTACGGCAATGCCGACAAAGGAAAAAAGTTTTTGGCCCTTGCGTGCATGGAGCCCTTCGAGCATATATCAAGGGCGGTCGGAAGGGAAGAGCTCTTGGCGATGATGGCTGAGGAGGCAAACAAAGCGGCGGATCTTTTTGCGGATTCATCGGAGTTCACCCTTAATATATGCCGGCTAATACTTAAAGAAGGTTACCGTTTTGACGGTGCATGGTTGTGGGGCGACATAGGATATAAGGAAGGCCTTATGTTTTCGACCGACTATTATAACGCCTTTTTGTTTGACCTCCACAAAGAGATCTGCGATTTTTTCGCTGAGAACAATATGCCGGTGATATTTCATTCGGACGGAAACATAAGAGAGCTTATGCCGCATCTCGTAGAAGTGGGGGTGCGCGCGGTAGAACCGCTGGAGAGCGACGTAGGGATAGATTTAGCCAGACTCAAAAAAGACTATGGCAGGGATATCGTTATCTTCGGCGGGATAGATGAGAGATCGTTCGGGGACAAAAAAAGAGCTAAGGGCGAGATAAGCTCAAAATTTAAATATCTTATGAAGAGCGGCGGCTATATCTACCGCGCGGATAGCCCGATCCTTGAGGATATAAGCTTTGAGGATTATAAATACGCGCTTGAACTGGTGAAGAAATACGGAACCTATTAAGACAAAGCAGTTGTCATAGCGGAGTGAGGCTATATGTCGATAAAGATCTTGTTTGATAAATGCACGGGCTGTAACTTATGCGTCACGTTTTGCCCTTTCGGCGCCATAGAAGTGAAAGACGGGAAGGCCGTTATCGACCTCGATAAATGCAACTTGTGCGGTGCCTGTGTCGATTCATGCAACTTAAAGGCGATAGAGCTTATCAAACCGTCGGCTGCGGAGGAAAAGATTTCGCCCGCCGAGGCCCGGGATGTATGGATCTTCTGCGAGCAGAAAGGGGGTTTGATACAAAGTGTTTCATGGGAGCTTCTGGGTAAGGGGAGGGAGCTGGCCGATAAATTGGGCACTAAACTGTGCGGCGTCCTGCTGGGCCATAATATAAAGGAAAAGGCACGTGAGGTCTTCGCGAGAGGCGTGGACAAGCTCTATCTTGTGGATTCGCCGAAACTCGCCAATTATCAAAACGAACCCTATACGGAAGTATTGGTCAAGCTGATAAAAAAATATAGGCCCGAGGTGCTTTTATGCGGCGCCACGACCATGGGCAGAAGCCTTATATCGAGGGTTGCCGTAAAGGTGCGCGCGGGCCTTACCGCAGATTGCACCGGCTTGGATATAGATACTAAAGACAGGCTGCTTCTTCAGACGCGCCCCGCTTTCGGCGGAAATATCATGGCTACCATCATAACCCCCACTCATAGGCCGCAGATGGCGACCGTCAGGCATAAGGTCATGAAGGAAGCGCTGGTTGAAGAGGGAAGGACAGGCGAGCTCATCGAGGAGGATATCGACGAATCCCTCCTGTCGTCACGAAGCAAGCTGCTTGACATAGTGGAGGAAATAGAAGCTACCGTAAATCTCACCGAAGCCGATATAATCGTCTCGGGCGGCCGCGGCATGGGCGGCCCTGAAAACTTTAAGATTGTCGAAGAGCTGGCATTGGTTCTCGGAGGCGCTGTGGGTGCTTCGCGCGCCGCCGTAGATGCGGGATGGATGCCGTATTCGCATCAGGTCGGCCAGACGGGAAAGACGGTTTGTCCGAAGCTTTACATAGCGTGCGGAATAAGCGGACAGATCCAGCATCTTATAGGGATGCAGTCTTCCAACTCAATCGTTGCCATAAACAAAGACCCGGAAGCCCCTATTTTCAAGGTAGCAACGTATGGCATAGTCGATGACCTGTTTAAGGTCGTTCCCCTTCTTACGAAGCGGTTCAAGGAAGTGTTAGGCAAGTAAATCCCAAAGCTTACTTTCTGATATATCTACAACTTGACATTTCACCAAATTTAGTATATATTTAGTAAAAGGATATTATATTCACAAAATAAAGGCGTTATAATAATGTATTTTAAAAAATTAGAATTAGTGGGCTTCAAGTCATTTGCCGAAAAGACCACTATGTATTTTGAGCCCGGGATAACAACGATCGTCGGTCCGAACGGATGCGGTAAAAGTAACATTGTTGATGCTATAAAATGGGCACTGGGGGAACAATCGGCCAAGTCCCTCCGCGGCTCCAAAATGGAAGACGTCATATTTAACGGGACCGATGAGACAGAGCCGATAAATATGGCGGAGGTCTCCTTTACCTTATCGAATAAAGATAAGACCCTCCAGATAGATTCCAATGAAGTGGTTATATCCAGAAAGATATTCCGCTCAGGCGAAAGCGAATACTACATCAATAAGACTCCCGTCAGATTAAAGGACGTAACCGAGCTCCTTATGGGGACCGGCATAGGGGCGGAGGCATATTCCATTGTGGGGCAGGGCAACATCGACCTTATCCTGAGCAGCCGTCCCGACGACAGGAGGTTTATTTTCGAAGAGGCAAGCGGGATAACGAAATATAAGTCAAAGAAAAGGGAAGCTGTAAGAAAACTGGAAGCGACGGATAATAATTTACTTCGGATAGGCGATATTATCACTGAAGTAAAACGGCAGATAAATTCCATAACAAGACAGGCCAAAAAGGCGGAGCGTTACAAGGAGCGCTTTGAGGGGTTGAAGGAATTGGAGTTTGCCCTTGCCTCTTACGAGTATGATTTATTGAGGAAAGAGGACCGGGAGATAGAGGCGCGGTCGTCTAAAATCAGGAGCGAAGCGCAGTCGGTCGAGGCTGAAATAGAGCGCCTTCAGCGGCAGCTTGAAGGCGACAAGAGGTCGCTATCCGAGATAGGCGGAAAATTCACGGAATTACAAAGCGGCAAATTCTCAAGAGAGGCGTCAATCGAGCAGGGCCGGAACAAGATCGATGTAGACAAGGAAAGGATTATAGAGCTCAACTCGAGAATCGAAAATTTAAAAATAGAGATAGGCTCTCTTGAGAAGCGGAAAGAAAGCTCCCGGAAGCTGCTGCAGGAGTTTGAAGGCAAATTTTGCGCTGTTTCAGATTCAGAAGAGGTGAAAAAGGAGTTTTTAGAGGAAAAGGAAAAGGGCCTCGGGAAACTCGAGTCGGAGATCGGGCAGAACGAGAAGAGGATCGAAGAGAGCAAGCAGCTGATAGTCGACCATATGACGGAGGGGTCTAAGTCCAGGAACGAGGTAGTGCGGCTGACCAGCGATATCCATAATCGTTCTTTACGGCTTAGGCGCTTAGATATCGAATTGGAGAAGGTTTCGGCAGAGGCGGCTGCCCTGAGGGAAAAACTTGACGGAGTAAGAAAGGAATTCAGGGCGGCGGAATCCAGGCTCAATAATATCCGTTCGGAAAAAGAGCGGCTGGTGAAAGAAAAAGAGGCTATTTCTTCGTCGCTCTGCTCTACAGAAGAAAAACTTCAGGAGAAGAGGAATAGGCTGATAACACTTGAGTCCAAAAAGTCGTTTCTGGAAGACCTTATAGAGCGGCACGAAGGCCTTGCCGGCGGAGTGAAGAACTTGCTGGATTCTATAAAAAAAGGCGAACTTCGCCTTGACGGCGTCAAAGGCGTTTTGGGGAATATAATCAATGTCACGAAAGGTTATGAATTTGCCGTTGAATCGGCCCTGGGTGATTATGCGCAGTGCGTTGTCTCGCATGACAGGGAAAATGCATTAAAGGCCGTTGAATATTTAAATAGAAGTAAGCAGGGCAGGGCGACTTTCGTAATATTGGACGAGTTCGAGTCCAACGCCCCCGAGGCCGCCGATGACAGCGTATTGCGCGTAGACGGGGTTTCGGGCAGGCTGATTGACTTTGTAGAAGTGGGCGATGAGATTAAGGCGGCAGTAACACATCTGCTTAAAGGATGTTATCTTGTAAAAAATATTGAGGCCGCGGAAAAAGCCTTGAACGCCGTTCCTGCCGATACCGGCAAGGATGTAAAATTGGTCACGGTAAAAGGAGAGATATTCAAAAACGGATTTATAGCAGGCGGGGCAGACCCTAAAGGCCGGGATGCTGGTATAATCGGCAGGGACACTCGGCTGAAGGATACTATAAAAGAAATCGAATCGTCCAAAAGCGCGATGAATGAAATGGAAAAAGAGAGGGTTGCCCTCAGGTCGCGCCTGACGGAATTCAACGCAAAACTAAATAACGTCGAAGACCTGCTTAAAGAGGAAGATGTCGAATACCACAGGAAAGAGAGCCAGCTCGCCTCTATTGAGCAGGAGAATTCCAAGTTAGGGGAAGAGGCATCCCTCCTTGAGCTTGAAAAAGACGAGGTGGCTGAGGAGGTCAAAGATTTTGGTTCCAGGAAAGACGGCCTCGAAGAACGATTAAAGAATATTGAAGCCGAAGAGCAGAACACCCAGAATGTCCTCTTGAATTCACAGGAACTCGTCAAGAATTTTTCCAAAGAGCGAGAGGAGACCATGGTGCTTATAGCCGAGATAAAGACCGAGCTACAGGCCCTTTCAAAAGAAAAGGCGTCGCTATCCCAAAACCTGAATATGCAAAAGGAATCATTTGAAGCGTACGCGGAATCCTTAAACCAGAAATCGAATGAGATAGAGGAGTCCGATAAAAAGAAAGACGAGCTTACCGAAGAGATCAAAGAATTGGAAGTGGAAATAAGGCGGTTGTCGGAAGAATTAAAAACCCTGGATAAGGAACTAATACAAATAGGTGAAAATAAAAACAAGAGTGCCTCGGTCATAGGGGAGGCGGAAAGGCGCCTTGGCGAACTTTATAAAATATCCAACGGGCATAAGGACAACGAACACAATTCCGAGATGCGGAGGTCCGAAGTCGGGCATAAAATAGAGACCTTAAGGAACCGCATGTCCCAGCTTTATAAAATCGATATAGATTTACAGAGGTGCGAATATGGCCCTGCTTCCAACTGGGACGCGAGCCGCAGGGAGATAGAGGAGCTGAACAGAAAGTTGGAATCTATGGGGACGGTAAATCTAGTTGCTATAGAGGAACATAAAGAACTCGAAGACAGGTTCAATTTCCTGAGCCACCAGCGCGAGGACCTCACTAAGGCAAAGGAAGACATTGAAAAGGCGATAGCGAAGATAAATAAAACAACCCGCAAATTATTCTTAGAAACGTTTGAAAAAATACAGTTTGAATTTAAGAATTACTTCAGGTATCTTTTCGGAGGGGGACAGGCCGAGATATTCCTGCTGGACGAGCGCGATGTGCTGGAATCGGGCATAGAGATAGTGGTAAGGCCTCCCGGCAAAAAATTGCAGAACATCACATTGCTTTCCGGAGGAGAAAAGGCGCTTACGGCCATAGCGTTGATTTACGCCATTTTTAAGGTCAAGCCAAGCCCGTTTTGCCTTTTAGACGAGGTCGATGCGGCGCTGGACGAGACTAATATAGACAGGTTCAGCAAGGCCCTTCGCGGGTTTACCAAAACATCCCAATTCATAGTCATAACCCACAACAAGAGGACGATAACGCTGGCAGATGCCATGTATGGCATCACCATGGAGAAGTCGGGGATCTCTAAGATAGTCTCGGTTAAATTTCATGATGAGCCTAAAGGGAAGAAAGCAGCCGGTGCAGAGCCCGGAGAAGCGGAGAAGCAGGAAGTGCAAGCTGCGGACGGCCTTGGATAGACAGGTGTTTTTTACGCAAGCTCATACAGGACTATAGTGTCTTTTCCGGACCGTTTTGCTTTAAAAAGTGCAGCGTCCGCGTTGCGAATGAGTGAATCCTTGTCGTGCGCGTCATGAGGGTACGTGGCTATCCCGCAACTTAGCGTAAATACCTTTTTAGGCTGTATTTCCTGGTTCGGAAATGCATACCGCCTGACCTTATCCCTCAACCGTTTGGCTATATTGTTGGCATCTTCTTTTGTTGTCTGCGGCAATATGACGCTGAACTCCTCCCCGCCATACCTGCAGACGTAGTCCTTTTTGCGGGATGCCTCAATTATTATCTGCGCTATTGCTTTTATAATGGTATCGCCGGTGACGTGGCCGAAACGGTCATTATAATTTTTAAAATCGTCTATGTCAACCATTATTAAGCTTAAGGGCGTCTCGTTTTCGCGCGCCTTTGTCAGTTCACGCGACAGGATCGCCTGAAAGTGACCGTGATTCCACAGCTTTGTAAGCCAGTCGGTGTTTGATAAGTATACCTTCTCTTCATATAGCCGGGAATTTTCTATGGCGAGGCCCGCGTGGTTGGCAAAAAGGCTTAGAAGTCCCGTGTCGGACTTCGTAATAGGCTTTTGGGTGAAGATATTGTCGACCGCTATGATCCCCACTACTTTATCCTTTGCTTTTAGCGGGACCGTTACGAAATACTGCATGCCGAGCGCCTGTAAATATTTATCGTCCACCCGCTGCCGCGCCTCTTCGGTCAACACTTCAAAAAGCATGCCTTCCAATACCGTCAAGGCAAGCACACCCTGGCTTTCATCCAGCGGTATCCGCATACTTTTTACTAAATTATGCAGCTTGGAGTTAGGGTCGCGCTTAAAGTTATCATAGGCGTTGATCAGGTCTTCGAGGGCCATCTTTTTTTCTTCTATACTTTTCCATATACGCGTGGCCTCGTCTATGCTATGCGGCCCTATACCCATCTTTCCTTCAAGGGCGCCATCTTTTTTATTTACCAGGAAAAGCATAGCCCTGTTAAAGCCGAGCCCTTCATGGGAGGTGACCGCCGTCAATATGATATACAATATCTGCTCGAGCTCCAGGGTCGTCCTCATAGCGTTTGAGATTTCATAAAGGAGCCATAACTCGGCCTTGGCCTTCTCGAAATCCCTGGCGATTTCGGATGTATCTTCTTTTTTACCGTGTTTTCCTGACATAACAAGCATATACTATACCTTAATAGATTATCAATGTCAAGCGCACCTTTTTCCTTGACATGTATGTACAGTTTATATATAATAGCATCTCGTAGATCTTCGGGGCAGGGTGCGATTCCCGACCGGCGGTAAAAGCCCGCGACCCCCGCTATAGCGGGGCCGATCCAGCGAAACTCTGGAGCCGATAGTATAGTCTAGATGGGAGAAGGTCTGAAAGGACGAAAGGAACTTATTTTTACCCCCGAAGATTACTTCGGGGGTTTTTTAATGAGCAGGCAATTTACAAAGCGTAAGCGAATGTAAATTGTAGGCCGGAGGCCGTCTGCGAATTAATCCCCCTACTTGCTTTCGTAAGAAAGCAGGGGGGATAATGCAGGATAAACCATGAAATTTAATAGCATACAAGAGATAACGGAAGAGCTAAAGGCCGGCAAGATGGTCGTCGTTATGGACGACGAGAAGAGGGAAAACGAAGGCGACCTTATTATGGCGGCTTCAAAGGTCAGGCCGGAAGACATAAATTTCATGGTGAAATACGGCCGGGGCATTGTTTGTGTGCCGATGGAAGGGAAGCGGCTTGATGACCTGGGACTGTATTCGATGACCGGTTCCCAGTCCGATCCTTACAAGACGGCATGGGCCGTATCCGTTGACGCTAAACAGGGTATCACTACAGGGATATCCGCCAGGGACAGGGCCCATAGCATCAGGCTTTTATCAAAGAAAAACGCAAGATTTTCGGATTTTGTAAAACCGGGCCACATCTTTCCGTTAAGGTCGCAGGAAGGCGGCGTTTTAGTAAGGGCAGGGCATACGGAGGCCTGTGTAGACCTGATGAAGCTTTCTTCGCTGTATCCTGTCGGCGTCATATGTGAAATACTCAACGAAGACGGGACCATGGCAAGGGGGCCGCAGCTTGAAAGGTTCGCTAAGAAGCACGGCCTTAAGATATGTAAGATTGCCCAGATCATCGAGCGCAGAAGAAAATCCGAAAGGCTCATAAAATGCCTGACAGAGACATATATACCCACCGATGCCGGAGAGTTTAAGCTCCGTGTCTATGAATCCGCAATTGACAGCCACCACCACCTGGCCCTCATAAAAGGGGAGATAAATGAAGAGCCTACGCTTGTGCGTGTACATTCCGAATGCCTTACCGGCGATGTTTTCGGCTCTCACAGGTGCGATTGCGGCAAGCAGCTTACAAGCGCGCTGGAGATAATCGCGGCGGAAAAAAAAGGCATTTTTCTTTATATGAAACAGGAAGGCAGGGGCATCGGCCTTGTGAATAAACTCAAGGCATATGCCCTTCAGGATAAAGGTCTCGATACGGTTGAGGCCAACGCGGCACTGGGGTTTGGGCCGGACCTGCGCGATTACGGTATTGGCGCCCAAATACTTGCGGATTTGGGAGTCAGGGATATAAAGCTGATTACGAATAATCCCAGAAAGATAGTCGGGCTTGAGGGTTACGGCCTGAAGGTCGTCGAGCGCATTTCCCTGATGATTCGTCCGAACAAGCTCAATGAAAGATATTTGAAGACAAAAA
>JAUWWU010000005.1 GCA_030616695.1 Candidatus Omnitrophota bacterium
GTCAGACCTTCTACTTATGATCTTATTGTCCTTAAACCTGAAATTTGTCTGCCACTTTGACCAGCTCAAAAAAGTTATGCCCTTGCCCATCGAGCTGCACCGCGGTTTGAGGAAAAAATTTTGCCCCTTATCGAGCCAGTTTTGCACTTTCTTCATATGTATCGCCCTATATAATCTCGGGGTTGGGATGCCCGCCTCCGAAAGCCTTTTCTTTGTAGCTAGCTTGTCCCTATAGACGGCGCAGGATAAAGGATCGTTGATGAAAAAGATCTCTTTGTCCGATAACGCATTTCTGATGATCTTGCGTAATCTCTTGCTAAACCTGATAAATTTTTTAAAAAATACCATGTTGCCGTATACGCCTTTATAATTTTTATGTTCGATATATTTATTCCAATAATAAAACGGGAAAAATAAAAATATAATGACTTTCTCCGTCGGTATTTTCGGGATCTTCCCCGTCAAGGTTTGTTTATAACCGACTGTGGCGTAATCAAAACCTTTTTCCAGAAACAGGCGCCTGTCTTTATGGAACTTCTTATAGGAATCATAATCGGCCCTGTCGCCTATCGCCAGGATCGTGATATTCTTTTTTCTCATACTGGGATCTCTTCTTCAACCGCGGCATATCGGGTAAGGGAGTCGCGCAGATATCCGAAGCCCTTTGTCAGCTTGCCTTCTTCTATGACAATGGCCTTTCGGATCTCGGCCGGCAATGCCGCATGACGGGTTATATCTTTTATACCATGGACCGCGATCTGATAAACATAATCGCGTATAAGCGAACTGAATTCTACAGAAGAATCTTTCGGTAATTCGGAGGGTAAGTTGTCAATAGCCATGATGCTTATGCCAGGCGCTTTATAGCCATCAACAAAGACTTTTTTCGCGGGATTATAGGTAAAAATAGGATTTTCTAAAGTAGCCGGCTTATATGTCAATTCGACGGAGCCGTTGATATCGCAGGATATATCACCTATGAAGTCCAGGCGGAAAGGTCTCTTTGCCGCTAATCTATGTATCATCTTTTTGGTCACCATCTTCGGATACCGCTTGTCCCAATAACTGGTATGGATTAGCATATTGAGATACGGAAGATACATATCCATATTTGATTCAAACCATTCCGGATGCTCGAGATATTTCTCAAAATAAAACCCCTTGCCGTTTTTCGAGCGGAATTTCTCTTCCCGGAGAAACACGATTTTATAGATCTTATTACTGTATCTCTTCTGGTGCCGGATGAAGCTCAGCATGTCTTTAGGATGGATCTCGACGGGATTTAATAAAGCGAGCGTCTCCTGCACGCCCCTGGAAACATTGCCGTGGCCCGTAATACCTATGACAAAGGGAGATAGTTTTTTCTCAAACCCCTCTTTATTTATGCTTTCGTAAAGTTCCCCCATGGCCTGTTTTACCGCTTTCAAAGAGCCATATTCATAGGCGGGCTTGATAGATAGAAACGGATTTTTGAAGCCCTGCCACTCCAATTTCTTTCCAAGGTAATGCAGGCTGTCTACCGCGCCGCAGATTCCCGCAAATCTCCCGAAATAAACAATGCGCTTGCCGTATAGGTCAGTGATCTTCTCATAGTCTACCAGGGTAACGCCTTTTTCAAGAAATGTATTCAAGAGGCCGGTGCTTCGGCGCTGCCCCTTCAGCGTATGTGAGAACGTCATGTAAACGGCGTTGGCGCAGATATCCTCCCCTCTGGGAGCCTTTATTCCCACAAGAAGCGAGGCATTGCGGAACCTGTCTACCGGTTTGGCGCCGCTTTTTTTATACTCCGCGTCTTTAAAAATCCTCGCGCGGTTGGACTCAACTTCGACGGAGATATCCTTATCGATCAGCCATTTTACGTCCGACGGCGTTAGCGGAGCCCGCCTTTCATCCTCTCTCGCCTCTCTTAATATCCCGACACAAAGATTTTTTCTCATCCTTCCCCCTTATACTCATAATCTATTATACCTCTTTATAATATTTTTTCAATAACGAATTGAATCCTTGAAAGGGGACCTTTTCTCGAGACGTTTTCCAACCTAAAGCGGAAACTGTCCTCATGAAAAAGGGGCACTTTCCCCTTTGAATCTGGGACACCTTCCCGATTGGCTCGGAAAACGTCTCCGCTTTGGGTTGGAAAGCGTCTCCGCTTTGGGTTGGAAAGCGTCTCCGTTTTAGGTGATGAAGAGGCTTTTGGTGGAGAAATGCGGTTCGCTGGTAAGGTTGACCCCGAGCCTTCTTAGGCCCGCCTCATCCCCCGGCGTAGGGATATGGGTCATATGGACCTCACAGCCCTGAAGCTCTTTCAATTTCTTCATGGCTAATTGAGAGGTAGTATTTGTAGCTGCGCTTATGCTGAGGGCTATCAATGCCTCTTCCAGGTCCATGCTTATCGTCTTTGCGTTTGAAACGGCCTTTTTAAGATTCCCTATTGATTTTATCGTATTGGGCGACAAAAGATGTATCTTATCCGGGATATCCGCTAATTGCTTTACTGCGTTCAAAATAAGGCTTGAAGCCGCGTGCATTAGAGAGGAGTTCTTCCCCGTCACGATCGAACCGTTCCTTAATTCTATTGCCGCGCCGCAAAAAATTCCTTCGTTGCCTTTATTTTTCTCTTCCGCTTCCCGCGCCGTCTGCCTGGCAGGCTCGACCACTACTCTGTCCTCCGGCTTTAGGCCGAGTTCTTCCATGATAAGGCTTACCCGCTCTACCGTCTCCTTATCGACAAACCCCATGACATATTCACAACCGTATCTAAAATATCTCCTTATTATTTCCCGCATAGCCGCTTTCCGGACTACGGCGTCATCGACAATGCCGAAACCCGCTCTGTTCACCCCCATATCCGTCGGAGATTTATACATGGTCTCGGCGCCCGTTATCTTTTCCAGTATCCTTTTAAGGACGGGAAATATCTCTACGTCGCGGTTATAATTGATGACAGTTTTATCGTAAGCCCTTAGATGAAAAGGATCGGCAAGGTTAAAATCTCTCAGGTCTGCGGTCGCCGCTTCATAGGCGACATTTACAGGGTGCGTGAGAGGTAAATTCCATATAGGGAAGGTTTCGAACTTGGCATATCCCGATTTTATGCCTTTTTTATAATCGTGGTACAGCTGTGACAGGCAGGTGGCCAATTTGCCGCTGCCCGGGCCCGGGCCGGTAACAACGACCAGGGGATTCCTGGTTTCGATATAATCATTCGCCCCGTATCCTTTGTCGCTTACGATGAGGTCTATATCGTTAGGGTATCCCTTTGTAAAGCTATGGGTATATACTTTTATTCCCCTGCGCTCTAATTTATTTTTAAATATCCTGGCGGCGGGCTGGTTATCGAAACGAGTTATCACTACCGCCCGTATCTCAATGCCCCATTCCTTTAAATCGTCTATCAATTTGAGGGCGTCAACGTCATACGTAATACCGAAATCCGCCCTTACTTTTCTTCTCTCTATATCTCCGGCATAAATGCAAAGTATGATATCCGCCTTATTTTTTAGTTTTTGCAAAAGCCTTATCTTGACGTTAGGGTCAAAACCCGGCAGGACCCTTGAGGCGTGGTAATCAAAGACAAGTTTCCCGCCGAACTCGAGGTATAGTTTATTGTCAAACTTCTTGACCTTCTCCTGAATAGCGGTAGTCTGCTCTTTTAGGTATTTGTCATTAGCAAAACCTATCTTTTGCTTCGGCATGGACTATCCTCTTTCGGCTCCATTAAGCTACTTTTGTGCATTCCTTATCCCTGATGAGCTCTTTGTAATAATCCTGGAGGGATTTTGCCATAATCTTGCTTTTCTGCGCAGCCTCGATACCTTCAACACTCGCTTCGGCGGCCGCCATCGACGTGATATAAGGGAGCTTATACTGTATTGCCTTCATCCTGATATAACTGTCGTCATGCTTGCCGGTGCGTCCGATGGGAGTATTGATAATAAGGTGGATATCGCCGTTCTTGATAGAATCGGCAATATTGGGCCTTCCTTCGTGTAATTTCTTTATCGCGGTGTTTTTTATCCCGTTTTCATCGAGGAAACGGCCGGTGCCCTCTGTCGCGTAAATATCGAATCCGAGTTTCTGGATCTGCCTGGCTATCGGAAGCAGAAACGGCTTGTCTTTGTCCGCCACCGTCAATAAGACGTTTCCTTTAAGAGGAAGTTTTATACCCGCTGCCTCTTCTGCTTTATAAAAAGCGAGGCCGAATGTATCGGCAATCCCCATGACCTCTCCGGTGGCCCTCATCTCCGGCCCTAAAACGGGGTCGACCTCGGGAAACATATTGAACGGGAAGACTGCCTCTTTAACGCCTACGTAAGGGAGCTTATGCGCCTTTAATTCGGGAAAATCCTTAAGTTTCTTGCCCATCATCACAAGTGTCGCTATGCGCGCCAAAGGAATTGCCGTTATCTTTGAGACAATGGGGACCGTGCGCGAGGCCCTCGGGTTGGCCTCAAGGAGATACACCTTATCGTCGCATATAGCGTATTGTATATTCATAAGGCCGACGACATCCAGTTCTTTCGCTATTCTTTTCGTATATTCCTCTATCGTCTTTAGATGTTTTTCTTTAATAGTCCTCGTAGGAATAGCGCACGCGGAATCGCCGGAGTGGACACCTGCCAGCTCTATGTGCTCCATGATGGCGGCGACGAACGCATCCTCTCCGTCGGAGAGCGCGTCCACCTCTGTCTCAATAGCACGTTCAAGGAACCTGTCGATAAGCATGGGGTGCTCCGGGCTGACCCGGATTGCCTCAATGGCGTAATTTCGCAGCATAGTTTCGTCATATACGATCTCCATACCGCGGCCGCCCAATACATAAGAGGGACGCACCATAAGGGGATAGTCTATCCTTTTGGCGATCTCAAGGGCCTCCTCGAGAGAGCGCGCCGTCCCGCTTTCCGGTTGCGGGATGCCGAGGTCAATCATTTTCGCGCGAAAGCGCTCCCTGTCTTCCGCAAAGTGGATGTTTTCCGGAGTAGTCCCGAGGATCTTCACGCCGTTATCCTTCAGCTCTTGAGCGATATTCAAGGGCGTCTGCCCGCCGAACTGTACGATAACGCCTTCGGGCTTTTCCTTCTCATAAATCGTCAGGACGTCTTCCACCGTTACCGGCTCGAAATAAAGCTTGTTTGACGTATCGTAATCCGTGGAGACGGTCTCGGGATTGCAATTGACCATTATCGATTCGTATCCCTCGTCGCGCGGGGCAAAGGCCGCGTGGACACAGGTATAATCAAACTCTATCCCCTGGCCGATTCTGTTAGGCCCGCCGCCGAGGATCATGACTTTTTTGTTTGCGGAAACAGGGACCTTATCATCTCCGATATAAGTCGAATAGTAATAAGCCGCCTTCTCAACGCCGCTCACCGGAACTGCGTCAAAGCGGCCGTGTTTGCCGATGGCTATCCTTTTTTGCCTTACTTCTTTTTCACTGATCTTGAAAAGGCCTGCCAGGTATTTATCCGAAAAGCCCCATTCCTTTGCCTTGGCAAGCTTTATATCGGGCAGGTCTTTCCATGTATGTTTAACGATTTCCTCCTCGAACTCCACAAGTTCTTTCATCTCTTTTATGAACCAGCGCCCTATATAAGTCAACCTATGAAGCTCGTCTATGCTTATGCCCTTGCGCAGCGCTTCATACATCAGGAAGACCCTTTCGCTTGAAGGATGGGCCAGTCTTTCCGTCAGCCTGTCAAGGGAAAGTGCCTTGAAATCCCTGGCGCCTCCCAGGCCGTATCTTTTTATCTCTAAAGAGCGGATGGATTTCTGAAACGCTTCCTTAAACGTCTTTCCGATGCTCATCACTTCGCCTACGGCCTTCATCTGCGTGCCCAGGATGTCCCTGGCTTTGGGAAATTTCTCAAATGCCCATCGCGCAAATTTGATGACAACGTAATCCCCCCAGGGTTCATATTTTTCCAGCGTCCCTTTCCTCCAATAGGGGATTTCGTCCATCGTCCGGCCGGCGGCGAGTTTCGTCGAGATGTGCGCTATCGGAAAACCTGTCGCCTTGGACGCGAGCGCGGAAGAGCGGGAAGTCCTGGGGTTTATCTCTATAACCACTAGCTTGCCATCTGCCGGATTATGGGCGAATTGGATATTTGTCCCGCCCACTACTCCGATAGCGTCCACGATCTTATACGAAAACTCCTGCATGCGTTTCTGCAGCGACTCGGGGACGGTCAACATAGGAGCGGAGCAAAAACTATCCCCAGTATGAATGCCCATAGCGTCGATATTTTCAATAAAGCATACCGTGATTTTTTGATTCTTTACGTCCCTGACGACCTCAAGCTCAAGCTCTTCCCATCCAAGGACAGATTCCTCCACCAGGACCTGATGCACAAGGCTTGCCGCCAGCCCACGTGTAACGATAGTCCTTAGCTCCTCTACGTTATAGGCCATGCCGCCGCCTGTCCCGCCCAGGGTATAAGCCGGCCTTAATACGACCGGGTACCCCAGCTTTTCGGCTATCTTCTCGGCCTCTTCGACAGAATGGCAGGGCGCAGATTTCGGTATAGGTACCTTAAGCTTTTTCATGGTCTCTTTAAATACGATGCGGTCCTCGCCTCTTTCAATCGCATCCGCCTTAACGCCGATGATCTCGATGCCGTATTTTTTTAAAACACCTGCTTTATGAAGGGCGGCTGCCAGATTGAGGCCTGTCTGTCCTCCCAGATTAGGAAGGAGCGCGTCGGGTTTTTCTATCTTAATGACCCTTTCCAGGCTCTCGACGGTAAGAGGCTCAATATATGTCTTATCCGCCATGTCGGGGTCCGTCATTATAGTGGCGGGATTGGAATTGACGAGCACTACCTCATACCCCTCTTCTCTAAGCGCCTTGCATGCCTGTGTGCCCGAATAGTCAAACTCGCAGGCCTGCCCTATGATTATGGGGCCGGAGCCTATGATCAAAACTTTATGTATGTCATTTCTCCTTGGCATTTTATCGCTAGTCCTTATCCTGTAATTTGGCGAGTATTATAACATACCTGCCGCATGTTTTGCAATATTCAAAGACGCACAGAAAAGGCGCCTTCTATTTTGAGGCGCCCCCCCGTGATACCTTCTGCGTTCTCCTTATACCAGCCCCTGATCCAACATTGCATCTGCTACCTTTACAAACCCGCCAATGTTCGCGCCGTTTACGTAATTAATATAGTTGCCTTTTTTGCCGTATTTCACGCACTGCTCGTGAATGGCTATCATGATATCCCGCAGCTTCTTATCGACCTCTTCGCGGGACCATGATAATCTCAGGCTATTCTGCGACATCTCAAGGCCTGAAGTGGCAACACCGCCTGCGTTTGCCGCCTTGCCCGGACCATACAAAATATTTGCATCCTGGGATACCTTAATCCCTTCCGGGGTCGTAGGTATATTTGCACCCTCTCCGACCGCTATACAGCCGTTTTTTACCAGGGCCTTTGCGTCGTCCTCGGTTATCTCGTTCTGCGTAGCACCCGGAAACGCAATATCGCATTTCACGTTCCATGGGCGTTTGTTTTCATAGTATTTACAGTCAAACATCTTGGCGCACTCTTTGATCCGCCCTCTTTTTACGTTTTTAAGCTCCAGGACACATGCCAATTCTTTGCCGTCTATGCCGTCCTCGTCGTATATGAAACCGTTCGAATCCGAGAAAGTCACTACCTTACCTCCCTGCTGTATCACTTTTTCCGCGGTGTATTGCGCGACATTACCGGAACCCGATATAGCGCATACCCTTCCCTTGAGAGACTCGCCTCTCGTTTTAAGCATCTCCTGCATAAAGTAAACGCATCCGTAACCCGTGGCTTCAGGCCTTATCAGGCTTCCGCCCCAATTAAGGCCCTTGCCCGTCAGGACGCCCGTAAATTCATTGCGAAGCCTTTTATACTGGCCGAAAAGAAATCCTATCTCGCGGTCTCCCACGCCTATATCGCCGGCAGGGATGTCCGTATCCGGGCCTATATGCCTGAATAACTCGCTCATGAAGCTCTGACAGAAACGCATAACCTCATTGTCTGATTTCCCTTTCGGGTCAAAGTCAGAGCCGCCTTTGCCGCCGCCCATAGGAAGTGTGGTGAGGCTGTTTTTGAAAACCTGTTCAAACGCCAGAAATTTTAGAATCCCCAGATTGACCGTAGGATGGAACCGCAGCCCGCCTTTATACGGCCCGAGGGCACTATTCATCTCGATGCGAAACCCGCGATTGACCCGGACTTCGCCCTTATCGTCAAGCCAGGGGACCCTGAACATGATCACCCTCTCCGGCTCCGTCATTCTCTCGATTATTTTGGCCTTTTCATATTTCGGGTTTTTTTCGATAAAGGGCATGATCGAGGTTATGACCTCCTTGACCGCCTGATGAAACTCCGGCTCACCCGGATTTTTCGCGATAATTCTTTCCATAAACTTTTTTGCGCTTGCCATAATGGATCTCCCCGTTTATTACTGTTTATCTTCTGCCGTTTTGACCCAAAAAAAAGACGTTCCACCGTAAACGACTCGGCCGTTTACAGTTTTAGAACGCCCTTGTTCCATCGGCTAAAACCTCTTTGTTCCGCTAGCTCAATATATTAATGAACCCTTCCATCTACCTATTATCTACAGATCTAACGATTAGTCAAGTAAAATGTGCTAAAAGCCGTTTTATTTTCTGCTTAACGATTTTTTGATATGCGCGTTTAATATGATCGCTTCCGATACCTCCCTCATGCTGCGCCGGTTATCCATGCTGTATTTTCTGATGCGGCTATAGGCCTCTTCCTCGCTCAGGTTTCATTTTTACCGCTTTTTTTATTTAAAAATAAACCCTGTCCGGCTTGACCAGAAAAGGAGGTCCAGCTCCTCCATTGGTATGTCGAGGCGCCCGGAGAATCTCTTCATCTTATCCTCTATGGCGAGGTATGTCTTTTTGCCGATCGAGGCCGGTATCTTTCTTATTACGCCGTACTTTCTTAAATTCTTCAGGATATGCCTGTCGATTATGGCCATGCCCTTGCCTAATCCTATATTTCTTAAGAAATGGCTCGCCTCTTTGTAGCCCAGGCCTTTTATGTTTCCGGCAAGCCAATCCCTTGTCTTTAAAATATCAACCGTATTAAGCTTATTTTTTATATTAAGTCCTTTTCCGTCCTTAAATGCCTTTCTCGCGGCAACCAGATATGCGGCCTTATTATTATGAAACCTCACTTGCCCTTTTAATCTCTTACTTATGGCATTGCTGCGTCCTTTCAAAAGCAATCCGGATCTCCTTAGATCCTCAACGGCTTTATTGCAATAGACCGCTTTTGCCTGCGGCGTCAATATGCAGAAACAGAGCTCTGAAAAAACAGCCTCATCCCCGGCTTTACGCAGGGCTTCAAATTCTTTTAAGCGCTTTTTGATTTGACGTTTCTTCTCTTTATATTCCGAAATTAACGTTTTCATAATCTTAAAGGGGACGTTTCACTTTGTCCTAACTCCTTATATAACATAGTCTTATAAACTGACGTTTTCCAATTTCGCTGCTAGACGTGCTAACTTTTTGGAAAATGACGTGTTGCAACTTCTTTATCTATAATAAGTTACACCAAGGTGAAACGTCCCCTTTATTTTATCCTTCGATCTTTTCCATAGGTTGTCCGCAGCAGACAAGTTCTCCGCCGCCTACTTTGGTAACCGTAACCTCATTACCGCAGACATTGCATCTGTATTTTTCGCCTACTTTCTCAACTGCCATCACGCACCTCCGGATCAACCGATAAATTTAGTTAACACCATAAGTATAAGGCCTAATATAAAAGATACGAACGCGGCATTTGCCCTTTTTGCATCCTTCTGCTTATGCAGTTCGGGTATCAGGTCAGACGCGGCAATATAGATGAAGCCGCCTGCCGTAAAAGCGATAAGGAACGGAACTGACTGCCCTGTAATTTCGGAAAGGGCATATCCAAAAACAGCTCCCAGTATCGCCATAAGGGCACAGGCGAAATTGAAAAGGAGGGCCTTTTTTTTACTAAAGCCCCCGTATACAAGTATCCCGAAATCCCCTATCTCCTGCGGTATTTCGTGAAGTATGACCGCTAATGTGGTAACCAGGCCCAATTTTAGGCTTGTGACAAAACTGGCCGCTATGATAAGACCGTCTGCGAAATTATGCACTCCGTCGCCGATTAGATTAAGATAGGTAAACGTATGAATTTCGCAGACACCGTTATGGCAATGCCTCCAGTAAATATACCTCTCCATCAGGAAAAAGACGGTAAAGCCGACCAATGCGTAAAAGAACACGGCTTCGCCCTCGCAATCTCTGACCGCCTCAGGCAAAAGATGCAAAAAAGCGCTTCCTATCAAGGCGCCTGCGGCGAATCCTACGATTAAGACAAGCATCTTGTCAAACATCTTGGATTTTACACCGAGCGTAAATACGCCTATTAAAGATATAATGCTTACTATTACAGTCGCGGATAGAATCCATATCAACGTCATCTGCAAAATCCTTTCATTCGAGATCCCTCGCTATTAAAACACTTTGTTAGCTATGATTCTTTGGTGGGACACTTTCTCTATAAGGCCTTTTACAAGGCTTGGAAAGTGTCCCATTTGGGTATCATAAGAAGTTGTTAGCTATGATGCCCAAAATTATCACCTGCGGTACGGTAACAATAGGAAGCCATACCGCTACGCGCTTCCCTACATTATGCCACAGAAGGCCTATTTCCGTGTAATCGGTGACTACTCCTGCCATGAGAAACACAAAGCTATTACCCAGGGCGCGCGTCTGCCTGAATATCTCAAATGCCATGGGCGCAGACCCTTCGGAGCATACTTCTATCAGCGTCGCGACAATAAGCGTGACGATGAGGCCGGTGAACGTCGGGCCCATATAATTACTGAATACATCCGGCGGGATATAAGCCCCGGCTAAGCTGGCGATACCCATCCCTATCAATATCCACCAGAGGACCATATTGCCCAGCGAAACCGCGCCGTTAAATACGCCTTTTATATCAGACCTGAAAGTCTCTATAGAAATTCTATATCCGGCGAGCCTCTTTTTAACATCCTTTATTATAGAAAAGTCCTTTTCCGGGGCTATGATATTCTCATTTTTTTCTATCAGCCCCTTTTTCTCCAAAAGCTGGAATATGAGGCCCGTTATTATCGCGATCAAAATAGCCGAGATTATGATAAAAAGGGCTTTAAGGCCGAAAAACCCTATAAGCATAATAGTAATCGTGAGATTGGCCCATGGGCTCGCGAGTAAAAAGGCTACCACTGCCGGATTAGACGCGCCTTTCTTGTGCAATTCGATAGAAAGCGCCAATATGCCGTGGGAACAGGCGCTCATGAAAAAACCCAAAATTACAGAATAAAAGATCGTCTTTTTCCCGCGGTTTGCAAGCATATAGGATACATATTCCCGCGGCACATAGTGGTCTATCGCCCCTCCTAAAAAAAACCCTAAAAGGATAGCCCACCATATTGTTTTGAAATACATGAAGAAAGATTTTCTGAACGGCTCAAGAAGCGGCAGAAGATATGATGATAAAATCAATAAGGATAATACTGCTGTGACAATAATGCTTTTATTTTTATAAAACGGTGTCTTTGCACATGCAGGACATTTCGCCATATGGATCCTATAGGCCCAGCGTCGCGTTTATAGCTCCCTTATCAAATCCGATAATGATCTCTCCGTCAAGATCCAGGACCGGGACACCCATCTGATTTGACTTATCAACCATCTCCCGGGCCTTTTCCTGGTCGGTAGAGACATCATAGTCTTTAAACCCGACGTTGTTGTCCTTTAAAAACTGTTTCAGCCTTATGCAGTAGGGGCATGTAAGCGTGCTGTAGACTTTCACACTCTTAGCCATATCGATTACCTCCCCCATGGTCGCTTTAGACGTTTGCCTTATTTTAAGCTATCCTTTAAATTGAATAATCTCAATAAATGCGACTTTTCCTGTGCGATAAGCGCGTCTATAACCTTATCCTGGCCTTCCGGGACCACCCTTTTCATCGCGTCATAAAATATTATCGAGTCCTTTTCGAACTTTATGCCGAGATCGACGGCTTTTATATCGCTCTTAATAGAAGCAGCTGTCCCCTTTCCCTTGTTTTCCTGAGTAAACACATATTCGCCGGCAAGGGCATTCATATACGCGAAATATTCGCCGGGGTATGACTCCGGAGGTTCGTATTTATGGACCGATTCGAGTATCTCCCGGAAAGTAACTATATGCTTCTCTTCCTCGGCCGCCAAATATTGGAATATATCCCCGGCCTTTTTGCTCTTTGACTTTCCGGCCAATGCCTCATAAAAATCCCTGCCGTTCTCCTCGATCCTGACGCCCATCTGGACTATTTCACTGCCCGCGAACACATTTGCCATTATACGCCCTCCGTCTTTGCTATTTTTTGCCCCAATAGATAGGCCTTTTTCAAAAATTCCGGATATTTAAGTATATCGCCCTTTTTATCTACGCCCCGGCAGAAAAGTTCTTCCCTATAATCTATATTGACCGCCACAAACAGGTTCTTGACGATCGCCTTCGCGTTATCAAAGAAATCCCGCCTATCCGACGCCGCCACGGAGATAAAGGCGCCTGCTTTCCTTTTCTTAAACGGTTCCTTCTTTAATATGTATTTTGCCCTCCAGGCGCACTGAAAGCGGTCTATCATCATCTTTGTCTGAGCGCTTAGGCTTCCGAAGAATATAGGCGAGGCCAAAATAAGCCCGTCTATATACTTGATCCTTTCATAGACAAGCCGCATATCGTCTTCTATGATGCAGCTCCCGTCGTCTTTTAAATCCGCGCATTCCCGGCACGGGCAAAAATTCAGGTCATTTAAAACGATCTTTTCGACATTCGCGCCCCTGCTCCGGGCCCCCTCCAGGGCCCTGTCGAGAAGGATGTCGGTATTTCCCCCTGTCCTCGGACTTCCGTTTATGCCCAATACGTTCATAGAGTTCAATAATTCTCGCACAAGACTTCGTAATATGCCTGCGGGTGCGCACAGGCCGGGCATTCTTCGGGCGCCTCTTTGCCTTCATGCACATAACCGCAGTTACGGCATTTCCATTTAACGACGGTGTCTTTCTTGAATACCTTGTCTTCTTTTACGTTTTTGAGTAATTTTCTGTACCGCTTTTCATGCTCTTCTTCCACTTCCGCAATCTCTTTGAACCGGACGGCTATTTCCTCAAAGCCCTCCTGCCGGGCAACATCTTCCGCCTCTTTATATAGCTTTGTCCACTCAAGGTTTTCTCCGGCCGCAGCCGCAGCAAGATTGGCCGCCATATCCTGTATGGTGCCTGCGGGATAAGGCGCCGTGATCTCCGTTTCTCCGCCCTCTAAAAGCTTAAAGAACCTCTTTGCATGTTCTTTTTCATTCTCAGCCGTTTCCAAAAATATGGCGGCTATCTGTTCGTAACCGGCTTTTTTGGCGACGCCGGCGAAATACGTGTAACGGTTTCGCGCCTGCGACTCTCCGGCAAAAGACGCCAAAAGATTTTTCTCTGTTCTTGTCCCTTTTACGCTCTTAGTGCTCACGTCCTTCATATGTCACCTCCGCTTTATATGCTGCGGCATAAGATCGACA
>JAUWWU010000070.1 GCA_030616695.1 Candidatus Omnitrophota bacterium
CGGAAAATTCATCACAGGCATAGAAATACACCCTGGCGCCACGATAGGAAAGGGTCTATTCATAGACCACGGAATGGGTGTTGTGATAGGCGAGACGACGGTCATCGGGGATAATGTGACCCTGTTTCAGGGCGTGACCCTCGGAGGCACCGGTAAGGAAAGAGGCAAACGCCATCCAACGCTCGGCAATAATGTGGTAGTGGGGACAGGCGCCAAGGTCCTCGGCAATATAAAGATAGGCGACAATGTCAATGTGGGGGCAAATGCCGTCGTGATCAGGGATGTCCCGCCGAATTCCACGGTCGTCGGAGTGCCCGGCAGGGTCGCGAAAAAAGAAGGAAGAAAGGTGCCCGGAATAAACCTGGATCACACGTCCCTTCCGGATCCTCTTGCTAATGCATTACAGCGCCTCCAGCACGAGATCGATAAGATAGAGACAGAGATAAAAGACTGGGATAAAAATAAATAACTTGAGTAATATATGCCAATTCATATATATAACTCCCTTTCCAGGAAAAAAGAGGAGTTTGCGCCGATAAAAAAAAATAATGTGAAGATGTACGTATGCGGCCCTACCGTGTATGACGAAAGCCATATAGGCCATGCAAGGGGGGCTTTTGTTTTTGATGTGATAAAGAATTATTTTGAATACAGAGGGTTTAAAGTCAAATATGTGCGCAATATCACCGATATAGACGACAAGATCATTGATAAAGCCAGAAAGACCGCGAAGCCGGGCGATGATTTAAAAGGCCTTGTTAAGGAAGTCGCGGATAAGTACCTGGAAAAATACAAGGAAGACATGAAGGCGCTGGGCATAGGCATGCCGGATATCGAGCCGAAAGCGACGGAGCATATCAAAGAAATGCTCGCCATGATAAAGAAGCTTATAAAGAAAGGTTACGCCTACGAGGCCGGAGGCGATGTCTACTTCAGGGTGAGGAATTTTGAGGACTACGGTAAATTATCCCATCAGAGTATCCAGATGATGGAATCCGGGGCAAGGGTGCAGCCGGACGAGCATAAAGAAGACCCTCTGGATTTCGCATTGTGGAAAAGGTCAAAAGAGGACGAGCCCAGCTGGAAAAGCGGCTCCATAGAAGGCAGGCCCGGCTGGCATATAGAGTGCTCGGCCATGAGCACAAAACATCTCGGCGGGGTTTTTGATATCCACGGCGGCGGGATAGACCTTATATTCCCCCATCACGAAAATGAGGTGGCGCAGTCCGAAGCGTGTTCGGAAAAAGGATTCGCGAATTACTGGATGCATAACGGCCTTCTTAGCGTGAACGGACAGAAGATGGCCAAATCGCTCGGCAACTACGTGACGATATCCGATTTTTTGGCAAAATATAAAGACCCGGACATCCTTAAAATATTTTTTCTGTCCACTCATTACGGAAGCCCTGTAGATTTTACGGAGGAAAATATAACGGCGGCAAAGGCGGCAAAAGAGAGGTTCAATATATTTTTCGACAAGGCTGAGGAGATGGCTTCGAAGGCTATTTCCATCCCTCTCAGAAACGAGAAAATGCAAAAGGAACTTTCCGCTATGCTGGACGGCGTAAAGGAAGAATTCCAGAAGGCGATGGACGACGATTTCAATACGGCACTTGCCATGGCAGCCCTTTTTGACGCGGTTAAAAAAGGTAATTCTATAATCGATTCGAAAAAATTTTATATGGAAGAGAAGATCGCATACCTCAAACCGCTTGTAGGATTATTAAGAGAGCTGGGCGATGTTCTGGGTCTGGGTTTTTCGCAGCAGGATATATCGCCGGAGCTCGAGGAGGCCGTGAAACAAAAGCTGAAGGAGCGCGATGAGGCGAGAAAAAATAAAGATTACGAACTGGCGGATAAGATAAGAAAAGAGCTTCACGATCAAGGCGTTGTCATAGAGGATACGGGTACCGGCACAAAGTGGAGGCTTAAATAATGAATTTAAAAGCCAGGAACAGGGAGACGTTGACCGCTATTATATTTCTTCTTCCGAACTTTCTGGGATTTCTTGTCTTCGCTTCAATACCTGTTTTGGTATCTCTCGGATTAAGCTTCTTTGACGCCCAGCTCGCGCCGTGGCCGCAGGTACTGACGGCAAAATTTATCGGCATGGGTAATTTTATAAAGCTTCTCGGGTTTCACTTAAAGGACGGCGCATGGATAGCGAATGACCCGAACTTCTGGAAATTCACCGGCAATACGCTCTTTTTGATGATGGTGATACCGTTTCAGATATTCGGCTCGCTCATATTAGCGCTTATCATGAACCAGAAACTAAGAGGAATGGTAGCCTTTAGGACCATATACTTTCTGCCTACGATAGCAAACGGTGTTGCCATATACCTTTTGTGGCAATGGGTATATAACCCCAATTTCGGCCTTTTGAACAGCATGATAGCCAGGGTGGGCGATGTATTAAACCTGAAACTGCAGGGTCCGCATTGGTTGTCATCTGAGGCCTGGGCAAAGCCTTCTCTTATGATAATGGGTTTATGGGTAGTGATAGGCGGGCATAATGCGATATTGTATCTCGCCGCGCTCCAGAATATACCCAAGGATTTTTATGACGCGGCCTCCATAGACGGTGCCGGGCCGTGGAAGAAGTTCTGGTCCATTACGTGGCCCATGATAAGCCCTACGACGTTTTTTATAACGATAATGGCCGTGATATTCGGCTTCCAAAGCGGTTTTATGCAGGCATACATCATGACAAGGGGCGGGCCGAACGGCGCAACGACCACCTTAGAATATTATATCTTCAAAAATCTCTACGAGTGGCAGCATGTCGGTTATGCCGCCACTATAGCATGGTTTCTCTTTATCGTAATTTTTATCATCACCTTGCTTAATTGGCGGTTTGGCGGCAAGGTAGTGCACTATTAGTCACAGGTTTTGAATATTATGAGAAAGCAAAATACCCGTATATCGGAAGCGTTATTAAAATCCAAAAGGCTGAAGGTAAAAAGAGAACTTCTGCGCAAGGGGATAACATATGTCGCATTGACGGCGATCGGCGTTACAATGCTTCTGCCGTTTTTGTGGATGCTCTCGACCTCTTTAAAAGAGCCTCAGGCGATATATGCGTTTCCGCCGAAGTGGATACCCGAGCCGGTAATAGTGGAAAGCTACCTTAAGGTATGGAAGATAGTCCCGTTTGCAAGATTTTACCTTAACAGCATCTTTGTGGCTTTCTGCGTGACAATCGGCCAGGTAATGACAAGCGCCTTTGCCGCATACGCATTTTCAAGGCTCAGATTTGCGGGAAGGGACAAGCTTTTCTTTGCGTATCTGGCGACCATGATGATACCGTATTCAGTAATACTTGTGCCGGTGTATATGCTGATGGTCTATTTTAGATGGATCGATACATATAAAGCGCTTATTATCCCGGCGATGTTTACAGCTTACGGGACGTTTATGCTGCGCCAGTTTTTTATGACGATACCAAGGGAGCTTGAGGACGCCGCAAGGATCGACGGCTGCAGCCTCTTCGGCATATTCTGGAAGATTATCCTCCCTCTTTCAAAGCCCGCTTTAGCTACTTTGACTATGTTTACGTTTATGGCGTCCTGGAATAATTTTATGTGGCCCCTTTTAGTCACGAATTCCCAGGAAAAGGCGACGCTTCCCGTAGGCCTTTCGTATTTTCAGGAGGTCTATCAATACACGCAGCCGGACTGGAGTTTGCTCATGGCAGGTTCATTGCTGGCCGTCTTGCCTGTGGTTATAGTCTTTGTATTCAATCAGCGGTTCTTTGTAGAGGGCATCAAGCTAAGCGGCATCAAGGGATGAAAGGGGACGTTTCACTTTACCGCAACATCTTATAAACAAATAAGTTGCAACACATCGATTTCCGTTTTATAGGCTTGTAAAAAGTGGAAAACAACCAATTGTAACTTATTTCAGCATAAGCAGTTATGGCAAGGTGAAACGTCCCCTTTATTGGTAAGAAGATGAGAAGAAGGAAGTTTCTAACGCTGGAGGGAGTGGAAGGGTGCGGGAAAAGCACTCAGGCACGCTTACTTTTTAATTACCTGCGCAGGAAGGGATATAAATGCGTGCTGACTCGCGAACCCGGAGGAACCCATCTCGGCGAAGCGATAAGAAAGGTTTTACTTGATCCGTCTAACCGCGGGATGAGCGCGGCCTGCGAAACATTACTATTTGAGGCAAGCAGGGCCGCGCTGGTAGAGAAGGTTATATTGCCTGCGCTGTCAAAAGGATATGTCGTGATTAGCGACAGATTCAGCGATGCGACTCATGTTTATCAGTGTTTTGCCGGAAATCAGGATTTGAAAAAGTTTAGGGTTATCGACAAATATGCTACACGCGGCGTCAAACCCGATCTTACCATAGTGCTTGATATAGAGACTAAAAAAGGCTTAAGAAGGGCAAAGAAAGCTGATAGCAGAAAAAGGAAGTTGTTTAAATGGGACCGGATGGAGAGGAAATCGCTGGCGTATCACAAGGCGGTGAGGAAGGGTTATCTTAAACTTGCGAGACAGGAAAAAGGGCGGGTAAAGGTAATAAAGACACAGCCTGATATTGCCGATACGCAGATATTGATTAGACGGGAAGCATTGCGTATTTTATAATGGAAGAAGCCTTACGCAGTTGAACCAAAAGCGTATATACGACAGTAAAGACGATAATGGGGACACTTTCCCACTTTGACCGGAAAGTGTCCCCAAACAAGGTGTTAAGTGTCTCGCGACAAGGCAGATAAATGTCATTTAAAGATATAAAGGGACAGGACGAGGTTATTAGATCTTTAAAAGCCGCTTACAGAAGCGGGAAAATGTCACATGCCTATATATTCTGCGGTCCGCGAGGGTGCGGAAGGTCGGCCCTGGCGGCGAATTTCGCAAAATATATAAATTGCGAAGAACCGCAAAAAGCTCCGTGCGATTCCTGCGTATCCTGCGGAAAGATTGATAAAGATATACACCCGGACGTAAAATGGATAAGGAAGGGTGAAAAAGATACAGAGATCAAAATAGAAAAGATCCGGGAGCTGGAGAAGCAGATAATTTTTAAGCCCTATGAAGGAAAATATAAGGTCTATATTATAGAAGACGCGGAACTTATGAGCATCGAAGCTACAAATTCGTTTTTGAAGACGCTGGAGGAGCCGCCGCAGAATTCCCTGCTTATCCTTATTACCGAAAAGCCAAAGGATCTCCCGCCCACTATAGTTTCGCGCTGCCAGCCGGTGAGGTTAAAGCCCCAGCAGAGAGAGGAGACAGGCCCTATTCTTACGGATGTCCTTGAAGAATTTTCCAGGGACGCATATGTGGAAAATTACAAAGCGGGGAACCGCGATGAACTTTCGGCCAGACTAAATATATTGGCGGGCTGGTACAGGGATTTACTGGTCTTTAACTCTACGGGCGACGAACGCCTTTTAATCCACCGCGGAAAAGCCGGCGATATAAAGAGGGACGCAGCGTCTTACGGGACAGGCGAACTTATGGACATATTCGAAAGTATATTGGACGCCAAGGAAAAGGTAGAAAGCAACGTAAATCCCAAGCTGGCGCTGAGCGCAATGAGGCTGCGATGTACGAAGTAATCCAGGTCAGGTTAAGAGATGCAGGCAAGGTGTCGTATTTTTCCACCTCCGGCCTTAGGCCGACTACGGGGATGTGCGTTATCATTCAG
>JAUWWU010000067.1 GCA_030616695.1 Candidatus Omnitrophota bacterium
GCCCTTATAAAAATAGGCGGCGCCGAGATTTATAAGCGTCTCGACGTCTCTCGGTTTTAGTCGGTGTGTCTCCTTAAGTTCCAATATGGTCTCATCATACATACCTTGCTTCCCATACGTAGTTCCAAGGCTAAAATGGTACTCGGCATCATCGGGCTCCAGCCCTATAGCTTTTTTATGCTCTTCTATGGCTTCACGATATAATCCTAATTCGCTCAAAGCATTCGCGAGGTTATTGTGCGGTAACGGCAAATGAGGATTTATCTTAATGGTCTTTTTGTAAAACTCCTTTGCTTTTCGGTAATCGCCTGCGTCGAAATAAAGGTTTCCCAGATTTGTATGTGCGCCTATGTGAAATTCATCATATTGTATCGCCTGCATATACGCATCGGCCGCCATGTCTATCTCTTTCTTATCTGCGTATATATTACCCATATTGAAATGCGCTTTTGCGTAATCCGGGCGCAACTCTACGCTCTTCTTATATTGCTCAAGGGCCTTATCGGGCATATCTAATGTTTCGTAATCGCGCCCCAGGCTATAATACGTCCTGTGGTCGCGAGGGCTCATTTCTATGGCTTTTTTATGGAATATCATAGCCAAGTCAAGGTTACCTTCCCTGTGATACAGATTACCGACGTTATTGAGTATCTTCACGCTTTTCGGGCTATAACTGTAAGTATGGGTATAGATAGTATATTCATCGCGCCAATCAAAATTTCTGTTAAAAGTCCTGTAGGAAAAAAATAGAAAATAACCAATCATAATAAGTAAAAGAAAAGGCCTTAAATGTCTTCTCTTATCCCAACCTTTTATACTTAAGGAAAATAAAAATATGGACATGCCTGCCATGGGGAGATATAGCCAATGCTCGGCCACATTACTGGCTATAGGATATATATTCATAACCGGCAATAATGTCACGATAAAAAAGAGAAAACCAAAAGATGCCTGCCTGGAAACCTTTCTCATTCTTATTACCAGCCAAAATATAGAAAGAGAAAGGAGTGCCGATAATAGAACGCCTCTCTCGAAAAATGAAAGCACGACGGGAATATTTCTCTCCATATGCAACTGCAAAGGCAGGAATATAATCCCGAAATATATGCCGAGCGCTTTTAAGGATGTCAGCAGCCTTAAATAAAAAGGATATCTGACTGCAGGAAACAGGCCTTTTTGAAAATTTAACGCGTGGAGCCGCAAAATAATATATACGCCGAGTATGATAAGAAACCACGATATATAATGAAACCTGATAATGCCCTTTGACTTTTCCGCTTCAGGGTCGCTTATGAAAAATAATCTATAAAACAAAATTAGCGCCGGGACTATTATGGCCATCTCTTTTGACAAAAGCGCAAGCAAAAACATGATCAAAGATCCCGCATAAAGAGAGGCAACCCTTTTATTGCTTTGTGCCTTAAAATGCATGTGAAAAAGGATAACGGATAAAATCGAAAAGAGGGCGGCTAAAGAATCCGCCCGGCCGGCAATATAAGTGACAGCGGCTGTATGAGCCGGATGTATGGCGTAGAAAAGCGCCCCCATGAACGCTACCCTTTTATCTTGCGTCATCAATGCTATCAATATAAATAAAGAAATCGAAACGCATATGTGGAGGAGGACATTTGTAAGGTGATACCCGAATGGATCAAGCTTCCACAGAGAAAAATCTATCATATATGTAATCATCTGAAGGGGGCGATAGTAATTTGAGAAGGAATGGTAGAGGTCTAAGGCGAAATGTGTCCAGGCGTAATTCCACGACATTACGGCCGGATTTTCCACAATAAGAAACTCATCGTCCCAGACAAACTCGTTTTGGAAGGAATTGGAATATATCGCGAGAATTACTAAGATTATAAATAAGATGTATTTTCGCGCGATAGCCATTAGTTTAGCATTGCCTACCTAAATGGTATAAATCTCCAGACTTTAAACAGCATCGAGCTCGCGGGGTCATATATACCGTATATTACAAAAAGATTGCGGAATGATAAATAATCATAAAGGGCTATAGACATAACAAAGATGTAGAGGAAAATATGCCCGTATCGTATGGATCTATTTTCTATTATTTTTGTAATCATAAGCACGCAAAATAACCTTATAGGCACATCCAGAAGCATAACATATCGTATGTTTTTGGCAAAAAAATTGAAGCTGCAAAAATACAACACAAATACCATCGAGAAATACAACGTTTTCTCATGGTTTTCTTTTGTTAAAAAATGGGCGAAAAAGAAACCTGTGGCGAGAAGAAATGTCCAGGGCGACAACAATATAAAATCCACTATATACCGAAACCATGGCCCGGAGGAATATAGAATCGCGTATCTATTTGTGGAGGGAGAGACCAGAATAATTTTAATAACCTCGGCGGTGTGCGAGATACTGCAGGAGGCCATTAAATAAACAGCTCCCGCTGCCAAAAAAGGATAAACTGTAGCGCAAAGTAAATCGTTTATCAGCACTTCTTTTTTAAGGGCGTATTTTCTTACTAGGAGATATGGCACAAAAACTATGGAAAGTAAAACCGCTGTTTCCTTCGTGAGAATAGCCAGTGTAAAAACAACGGCGAATATAAAATGCTTATGCCTCTTTCTGTCATTCACCATATCGAATAACAGCCAAAGGGATAAGACGGAAAAGAAATTTGCCGTACTATCGGCAAGGGCACGCCTAGCCATTGCCATATATAAAGGAGAAAACGCAAGGAGGGCAGTAAATAATAAGGCGATCCTCTTTCCGAAATATTTTGCGCTAAAATAGTAGGATATGGCCAGTGTCAATAGATAAGAAAAAAGTGATAAAAAAGACAATGCTGTATATGTCTTTCCGAATATGCCTACCCATATAGCACTTATCGCAATAAATGCTACTCTAAGGGGATTCGGAAATATCCAATTTCGTGTATCGGAAATATAAATTTTAAACAGGGCGGGAAAGAACGGACAACCATTTTCGTTAATCAATGTAGCATAGCGCAGGTAATAACCCTCATCGGCGCCTTCAGTAAATTTCAGATATTTAAAGCCGGATATTAGCAAAAGGGTGCAAAGAGCGCAAATTAATATAAAAGTTAAATCGTGGAAATCTATCGCGTTTTTGAGCTTATCCAAAATAAAGCCGTCTATTTTTTACGCTTATAGCCAAGGGTATATTAGCTCGCGTCGGCAGGTTTCTCTATATTATGAACTTTTAAGTTTCTGTCAATCTTGCGAAGAAGGCCTTTTAATACCTTGCCGGGGCCGATCTCGTAATATTCGGCGATGCCTTCCCGTACCATACGTTTGATGGATGCCTCCCAGAGGGTCCTGTGATTGACCTGTAAGGCGAGGTTTTTCTTTACGGATTCGGTATCACTTTCAAAGTCGGCGCTTACATTACTGATAAACGGGATTTTAGGGCTGCTGAATGGAATTGATTCTAATGCCTTTTTAAGTTTTTCGCTCGCGCTATCCATCAGCGAAGAATGAAACGGCCCGCTTACGTTAAGAGAGATGCATTTGGCCGCGCCTTTAGTTTTTGCCAATTCCATTGTCTTATTTAGTGCCTCTGAAGTGCCTGATACTATCACCTGCCCCGGGCAATTGAGGTTTGCGATCTCACTCCCGCCTTCTTTTGATATCTCCTCAACCGCACCCGGCTCAAGGCCTAAAATCGCCGCCATGCTTCCGGGATTCTCGGCCGAAGCCTCTTCCATAAATTGGCCTCTTAACTTCACTAATCTCAGGGCATCTTCAAATGATACCGCCGAAGCCGAGACAAGGGCGGAATATTCGCCTAAACTCAGGCCGGCGCACGCGGAAGGAATCAATTCTTTTCCGGATGTGGATTTAAATACGCGCAGGGCGGCTATACTGGTTACCAATATAGCGGGCTGGCTGTTCTTTGTAGCGGTTAATCTTTCTTCAGGGCCTTCAAAACATAAAGCCCTTATATCAAATCCCAGGACTTTATTTGCTTCTTCGTATGTATCTTTTGCGGCGGGAAAGGCCTCGTATAAATCCTTCCCCATGCCGACATATTGAGCGCCCTGTCCGGGAAATATAAAAGCTGACTTTGTCATTTATATCTCGTGGTGTTGTGTGGTACTGACTACCATTTAATCACTATGGCGCCCCATGTAAGCCCCGCGCCGAAAGCGTCGAGAAGGATGGTGTCTCCTTTTTTAACCCGGTGTTGCTCTACGGCTTCGGTTAACGCAACGGCGCTTGAAGCAGACGACATATTGCCATACTTATCGATATTTAAATATAGTTTCTCTTCGGGGTCTATTCCCATGCGTTTTGCAACAGCATTCAGAATCCTGATATTTGCCTGGTGCGGAATGACGAGGTTTATATCATCGCCTTTTAATCCGAGGGGTTCCGTTGCTTTTAAGGCCGCTTCAGCCATGACCTTTACAGCATGCTTAAATAATATATTTCCTTCCATTCTTAAGAAATGCAATCGTTTTTCAACGGTAGATGCTGACGCCGGCAACCTTGAGCCGCCTGCCGGCATCTCCAATAAGTTGCCTTTTGAACCGTCCGCGCCGAGATAAATCGAGAGGATTCCGCCCTCCTCGACTTCCCCTAATACGGCTGCGCCTGCGCCGTCCCCCATGAGAACACAGGTCGACCTGTCTGTCCAGTCCGTAACGCTTGACATCTTTTCCGCGGCTATCACCAAAATATGCTTATATGCGCCTGATTTTATGAATTGCTCTGCTATAGCGATGCCGTATATAAATCCCGAACACGCTACGCTTATATCAAAGGCAGGGATATGGTTAACGTTAAGTTTACTTTGAACTATGCAAGCTGTGGACGGAAAAAACATATCAGGCGTGATTGTGGCAACGATGATAAGGCCTATATCTTCGGGTTTTAATTTGGCGTTCTCAATTGCCCTTTTAGCGGCATTTACTGCCAGATCACTTGTAGTTTCGTCTTCGCGGGCAATCCTTCTTTCTTTTATACCGGTGCGCTCTGTTATCCACTCGTCGGTAGTATCAACGATCTTCTCTATGTCTTTATTAGTCAAGCGCTTTTCGGGTAAATATTTCCCTAGTCCGATAATGCCTACCTTTTTCTCCAAGATCTCCTCCTTGAACAACGAAAACTGGCCTTTCGTTTCTTTTTAATAGCTTTCGATTTCTTCGACTATATGTTTATTGAGCTCGTTTTCCTTAAATTCCGCCCCTTTTCTTATGGCGTTTTTTATCGCTTTCGCCGTTGAGGAGCCATGGCTTATAATAATGCAGCCGTCGACTCCCAGCAGAGGCGCTCCGCCGTACTCGGTGTAGTCCAAGTCTTTCCATAGTCTCTTGAAGGCGGTTTTGCTTAATATGGCGCCTAACTGGGCGACCGGCCTGTTCTTTATCTGGCTTTTCATAAGTTTGGTGATGGCTGCCCCTATGCCTTCGGCGACTTTTAAAACTACATTTCCCACAAAACCGTCGCAAAGTATAACGTCGCAACGGCCGGTAAATACGTTCTGGCCTTCTATATTCCCGGTAAAATTAAGCCTGCTTTCCTCTAAAAGCTTATGTGTCTCTTTTACGAAATCCGTGCCTTTAGAGGATTCTTCTCCTATGCTCAAGAGCCCTATATTCGGCTTTGGCTTATCAAGTATATACTTGCAATAGGCATCGCCCATTATTCCATAATGCAGGAGGTGTATGGGCTGGGGATCTATGTTTGCCCCCACATCTATCAGCATAGAAACTCCCATAAATGTAGGAAAGACTATCGATATGCCGGGCCTTTCTACGCCCGGTAATAGCCCGAGATTTAATGTGGCGGAACAAACAACGGCTCCCGTATTGCCTGCTGAAATAAAGGCATCCACCTCGCCCTGTTTTATAAGCCCTATGCCAACCGCGATCGATGAATGCCTCTTTCTCCTCACCGACACGGCTGCGGGCTCATCCATAGCTACAATTTCGGAAGC
>JAUWWU010000045.1 GCA_030616695.1 Candidatus Omnitrophota bacterium
ACGACTTTCCGCAATGGCGTAGATTTCCACCTTTTGTGGAGCCATAACCACTGTTCCGGATGTTTTCTCACGTATCTTTCCAGCGTTAAGGCGAATTTCTGCATTGCCTCCGACCGGCCCGGTTCGTTATCCATAACCTCGATAGGCAATTCCAGAACCAACTTATGGTAAGCCCCGCCGACTCTTACCATAAACGAGGGGATTATAACAGCGCCTGTCTTTTGCGAAAGGGTGAACGCCCCTCTTGCCGTAGAGGTCGGCCTTCCGAAGAAATCTACAAATTCGCCTTTTTTGCCCGCATCCTGGTCTGATAATATACCGACTATGCCGTTTTTCTCAAGATGTTCGTATATCTCCCTTGTGGCCATACCCTTTTTGACGACCTTGCAGCCCTTGCTTTCTCTATACGCATTCAATGCATTGTTGAGGCGCGACATCTTCTGTTCCCGCGCAAGGACTAAAAGAGGAAGCTCTATAAGGGCGCTTGTAATACTCGAAAGTTCCCAGTTGCCGAAGTGGGCCGTGAGAAATATAAGGCCGTTGCCCTTTGCCAGCGCCTTATCGATATAAGGCATGTTTTCTATTTTGACATATCTTCTTATGTAAGCATTGTCTACCTTGGGGATCCTCAGGACCTCAACAAGGGTCTCCCCGAAATTCCTGTAAAGGGATTTGACTATGCGGCGCATCTGAGAGGGATTTTTTTCCGCACAAAAGGCCGCGCGCAGATTCGCATACGCGATCCTCGCCCTCTTGTAATTGACGATATACGCAAGTCTTCCGAAAAGGCGGCCGATCCATAAAGCGGCCCCGATAGGGAGCACTCTTAAAAACGCGCCCGAGGCTCTAGCTGTTAAATAGAGAACGTAATCTATTAATAACGTATTTTTCATTTGCACTTATCCTGAAATCTATCTTTAACGCGAATATCTCGAGCTCCCGGGGTATATCTTTTAACCTTTTTAACCGCACACCGTCCTTTTCCGTCGTGACAAGTAAGCGGATATCCCGGTCGAGGCATTTCCTGGCTACGAAAGCCATGTCTTTGTCTCTATAAGAGTAATGGTCGGGGTAATAGAACTTCTCTGCGGCCTCAGCACCGATATTGCCGACCATCCAGCCGAAATAATCCGGATTTGCGATGCCGGCGAGCAGCGCGACCTTTTTATCTGCTATATAGTCAAGGGGCGTAAGCTCCTCAGAAAATATCCTCTTAAGGCTGACGGGCCGATAAAAAGATTCGGCGATCTCTATATCTCCGTTGAAGCGCTTTAGCATATTACGGATGTAGTCGATATTGCCGCGGCCCATATCCGATTTTGTCAATATAGCGATATCGGCGCCCTCTAGGCGCGTAAGAGGCTCTCTTAATACGCCTCTCGGAAAAAGCTTCAGGTTTCCGAAGGGCGACGTTGAGTCAATCAAAACTATGTCAAGGTCTCTCTTGATCCGGTAATGCTGAAACCCGTCGTCAAGTATTATACAATCGCTCCCGAGCCGCTCTTTCGCCTCTCTGGCATTCCTGACCCTGTTCTTTCCCGTCAAAACCGGTATATCCTTTAACCTCTCTTCGAGAAGGTGCGATTCATCGTTGCCATAGCCCCTTGTTAAAACAGCGGGCTTCCTCCCCATAGTCCTGGCATTTTCCGCAAGCATAATGGTGAAAGGCGTCTTTCCCGTTCCTCCCAAAGTAATGTTTCCAACGCTTATTACTTTGGCATCTATCTTATGCGGACGCAATACATTGCTTTTGTAGAGAAGATATATACACCTTAACAAAAACAGATATACAACCGATGCCACCGACAAAAGCGCCCCTACGATACGGGCATCCATCGTCTTCCTTTTATCCGTCATTATCGAAAGTATGTATTGTTTCATAATACCGTAGTCCGAAGGAGAAGCATGATATTCACTTGCTCCGACAAAATTTTTAACGCTTCTCATTTACACCACATCATACTTCTCCTTTACAGGTATTCACGGATTAGCGAGATATTTCGCTCCGTAGAGCCGATATTGTCGAATACGACCTTTTTGGCCCTTTCGCCCATCTCTTTACACCTCTCTTCGCTGGATAATAACTTTCGTAAAGAACTTACAAGCCCGTTCTTATCCTTCACGATTTCTATTGCCCCGCTTTTGGCAAAGAGCTCCGACATGTCCTTAAAATTATGGACGTATGAGCCCGTTATAACCGGTTTTGCGTATGCTGCCGGCTCTATAAAATTCTGTCCGCCGTGAGGAATAAGGCTCCCCCCCATAAACACTATTGTTGCCAATTTATAAAATGACTTTAGCCGCCCCATCGAATCCAGTATAAATACGGGACTGTCGCCGTAATCGGCAGGGTTGCTCTTAGCGGAGGCGCATCTCTTTTCTACTTCAGAAATCCTGACGGGCTTGAATCCCAACCGCCCGGCCAGCGCTTCTATCTCGCCGACCCTTTCAATGTGCCGCGGGGCTATTAAGAGCCTCAGATCGGAAAAATCCTTTTTGAGCGCCCTGTAGGATTCCAGTATTTTGGCATCTTCGCCGCGATGTGTGCTGCCGGCTACAATAAGCCTTGACGGCTCCGGAAGCCACTTACCCCTTTCCTCAACAGGGGCCCGCGCTTCTCCTCCTTCGTCTCTTATAAGGACACTATCAAATTTCATATTGCCCGTGACTTTTATACTGCCGGCGGCGGCGCCTAACCTCCTTATCCTTTCTGCATCTGCCTCTGTCCTCATGCAGAAAAGCCTTACCTTTGCCAATATGCCCCGCATAACAGGTTTTATGAGACGGTAATTCCTGAATGAGCGCGGCGATATCCTTCCGTTCATGAGAACGGCCGGAATATTCCTGTTATAGAGTTCCGTGAGAAGATTAGGCCATATCTCTGTCTCAATAGCAATAAATAAAGAAGGGTTGACGGCTCTTACCAATCCTCTGACAACAAAACTTAAATCTATAGGGAAATATATTACTATATCTTCTCCTCCGGCGAGCCTGACGGCAATATCATGCCCTGTCTTAGTCACGTTAGATATGACGAAGCGTTTCGCAGGAAGCATACGGCGCATATCTTTTATAAGGGTCTCCGCGGTTTTCATCTCGCCGACACTTACGGCGTGTAGCCATACAGGCCTGGTTGCCGCAATAGAAGAAAACGTATCCTTACCGAATATCCCGAAACGCTGTAAAAAATCCCGGTGATATTTTCTCTTTATAAGGAAATACGGCAGATAAAATATCGAAAATAATAAAAAGAAGATGTCGTATAGTATCCTCATCCTTCCCACCTATGCTCTCGGGTGCGCCTTTTCATAAACCTCTTTCAATCTTTTTGTGGTAACGTGCGTATATATCTGCGTGGTCGACAGGTTCATATGGCCCAACAGCTCTTGGACGCTTCTCAAATCGGCCCCTCTGTTTAATAGATGGGTAGCAAAGGAATGTCTTAACGTATGAGGCGAAATGCCTTCTTTGAGAGACACCATTTTTATATATTTTCCAACAACGCGCCTGACGCTCCTGTCTGTAAGGCGCGCCCCGTTTTTATTTAGAAATACGGCCTTTTTATCAGCGAGCTTACGAAGTCCTCTTTTGGTGAGATAATTTCTAATTGCCCGGAGGGCTTTATCGCCTATGGGTGCCAGCCTTTCCTTTTTGCCCTTTCCCGATACCTTCACCACCCCTCCTATGAAATCTATGTTATTGACATTCAAGCCCACAAGTTCGCTAACGCGTATCCCTGTCGAATAAAGCGTCTCTAATATCGCCCTATCCCGTAATCCGCTCAGGTCCTTATCGCTAGGCGCTTCTACAAGCTTAACCGCCTCGCCGGCATCCAAAAAGAGGGGTAATTTTTTCTCGAATTTGGGGGTAGCGATACTTGAAGCGGGATTTGTCTTAAGGTACCCTTCCCTGTACAGGAATCTAAAAAACGAACGCAGGGTCGCCAGTTTTCTCGCAACGGTGCGTTTTGAATAATTCAGCCCCCTCATGTGCGCAAGGTAACGCCGCAAAACCAGGTAACTCACATCTTCCAGGGGCGCATCGCCTAAAAATTTACCAAAGTCTTTAAGATCGACTGAGTAATTTATTATTGTATGGGCGGAGGCGTTCTTCTCTATTTTTAAATACGCTATAAATTTATCGATATACCGTATCATTGGCTTCGGTTTGCAGGTTAAGTTATCGGCGGCTAACAAGGCTTTTTTTGTTCTGCGGGCAAAGAGCGCGAGACATAACGGCACTTAGGATAATTGGTGCAGCCGTAAAATGCGCCTCTGGTAGAACGCCTTTCGATAAGCTCTCCGCCGCAGCCTTCCTGGGGGCATTTGATTCCGGTAGTTATGGATTTGGAATATTTGCATTCGGGAAACTTCGAGCAACTTAAGAATTTCCCTTTCCTGCCCCATTTTATAACCATCGGGCTGCCGCATTTTTCACAGATCTCATCGGTAGGCACATTTTGCCGTTTAAGGTTCGCCATATCCTTCTGAGCCTTTTCCCATGCAACCTTAAACTTGGCGTAAAAATCTTTCAGCACCTTGACCCAGTCCATCTTACCCTCTTCGACTTCATCCAGCTCCTCTTCGAGATAAGCCGTAAATTTTATATCCAACACTCTCGGAAAGTGCTTTGTCAGGAGTTCGGTTACCACTATCCCGAGCTCGGTAGGATGAAGATAGCCTTTTTCCCTTTTAATATAATTTCGGAATATGATCGTGGAAATTATCGGGGCGTACGTGCTGGGTCTTCCTATGCCCTTTTCCTCCAGCGCCTTGACTAAAGAGGCGTCGGAAAATCTCGGCGGGGGGTTTGTAAAATGCTGGCTGGACTCCAGACTTATAAGATATAAAAGTTCGTTCATGTCTAAAACCGGGAGAATGTCAGCCTGCTTCTTTTGTTGATATACTATTGTAAAACCGTCAAAAAGGACTTTTGTGCCGCTGGCGCGGAACATGCATCTTCCCGCTTCTATATCAACGCTTGTCGTGAGACTCAAGGAAGATTCCATCTGGCTTGTGATAAACCTGTTCCATATGAGCTGGTATAATTTGAACTGACTCGGATTAAGATAATCCTTTATGTTGGACGGCTCCCTCAGGCGCAAACTCGGCCTTATCGCTTCGTGCGCCTCTTGAGCGCCCTTCTTCGCTTTATATTTATGCGGCGCCGCAGGGTAATAAGATTTGCCGAATTTTTTCGTTATATAATCCCGCGCCGCGTCCTGGGCTTCCTTTGATACGGCTACGGAATCCGTCCTCATATACGTTATAAGACCCGTGGCCTCCTCCTTGCCCAGTTCCATTCCTTCGTTAAGCTCCTGCGCTATCCTCATGGTCCGGCTCACTGAAAATCCCAGCTTGTTAAAAGCATCCTGTTGCAGGGTGCTCGTAATATAGGGTGGCGACGGCCTTTTTCTCTTTTTGGTGTCCTTGACCTTTTTTACTATAAATTTTTCTTTTTCAAGTTCTTCTTTAAGGCTGTGGGCATCTTTTTCTTTCTTAAGCTGCGACCCTTTGCCTTCTATTAAAATAAGTTTTGCTTTGAACTGCCTTAGGTCGTTTTCTTTTTTTCTAAGAAGCGCCTCTATCTCCCAATATTCCTCCGGGACAAATGCCTTTATCTTTTTCTCCCTTTCGACAACAAGCCTTAGGGCGACTGACTGCACCCTTCCGGCGCTTAATCCCCTGCCGACCTTCTTCCATAAAAGCGGGCTTAAGCTATACCCCAATATCCTGTCAAGGACCCTTCTGGCCTGTTGGGCATTAACCATGTTCGCGTCGATTGCGTGCGGGCTCTTAAACGCCTCTTTGATGGCCTTTTCCGTTATTTCATGAAATGTCACACGGCAGACATCGGGGCTTATAGTCTCCAGGTGCTTTTTGAGGTGATGGGCTATAGCTTCGCCTTCTCTGTCAGGGTCCATAGCCAAATAGATCTTATCCTTGCCTTTGGCCTCTTTTTTGAGTTCCGAGAGCACCTTGCGGCGTTTAGCTATCACTATATATGTCGGCTTGAAATCATTATCTATATCCACGCCCATCTTGCTCTTTGGGAGGTCCACGACATGGCCCATGGAGGACAGGATAACGTAACCCTTCCCCAAAAATTTATGTATTGTCTTGGATTTGGTCGGTGATTCTACGATTACTAAATATTTTGACATGGTATTCCTTTGCGTGGGTCAGACCCTATAAACAGACTTCTGAGGTACCTTGGGGGGACACCTCACTCTTTTTGACACTGCTAATACGAGTGAAGTGTCCCCTTTTACTATCGTAAAATAAAGTTTTTTCCCGGCAATTCCTTTATTACATTTTTGAGCTCAAGGGCCAGCAGCAAAGCGCTGATCTTACTTACGCTCATATTGCCCTTTTTTGCCAGTTCGTCTATATACACGGGTTCATGGCTTAAAAATCTTTTCACATTCTTCTCCTCATCGCTTAACGCCTTATCGGCCGGCGTCGTAGATCCATCTTGCCCGTGTTTTTGAAGTGCCGCGAATTTCAGGTTATTCTCTATCTCGGTTATTATATCCTCCGGTTTTTCCACAAGCTTGGCGCCCTGCTTTATAAGGCTATTCGAGCCTATGCTTGTCTCGGAGTTTACCTGCCCGGGAACGGCAAAAAGCTCCCTGTTTTCTTCAAGGGCAAAATTTGCCGTTATCAGCGAGCCGCTTTTTTCGGATGCCTCTACTACTAAAACGCCCAGCGAAAGTCCGCTTATTACGCGGTTCCTCCTCGGAAAATTACGTCTATTCGGGGGCGTATCCATGGGAAATTCAGATATCACAGCCCCTTTTTCAGAGATCTCTCCCGCCAGTTTTTTATTCTCGGCCGGATATATATAATCTAAGCCGCTGCCCAGCACAGCTATTGTCCTGCCTGTCTTAACAGCACCCCTATGCGCTGTCGTGTCTATTCCGCGCGCCAATCCACTTATAACGGTTATGCCCATTGAGGCAAGCTGGCTTGCCAATCTTTCGCAGGTGGATATCCCGTAATGGGAAGGGCGCCTGGAACCAACAATAGCTACAGCGTTGAAATCCTCCGGTTTTATTTCTCCTCTTACATAAAGCAGGACCGGCGGAGAATATATATTTTTTAAATTCTCGGGGTACTCTTTATCGAATATGCTAACGGCCCTGGCGCCTCTTTTATCCATAAGGCGCATTTCTTTTAAAAGCCTTTTGTCATCCAAATGCGTTATCTTCTCCGCTAGT
>JAUWWU010000008.1 GCA_030616695.1 Candidatus Omnitrophota bacterium
TACGGGTATGAGCTCGTGTTTTCTGGCTAAATTCTCGGGAATCAGCGCTATTATTTCGGGAGCTATCAGATAGTTACTCAGCTCGATCCTGGGCAAGCCTATCTCCGTGCTCAAAAAGGCCACTAAGTCCTCCTCCGCCATAAAGCCCATCCTGACCAGGACTTTCCTGAAGCGCTGCCCCGTGCGTTTTTCTTCCGCCTGTATCTGCTTAAATTGCTCCTGGGTTATAATGCCCTTATCTATTAAGCTTTCGCCCAAAGATTTTTTTTGCTTCTTAGCCATTATTATCGTTCCTATTTTAAGGCTCTTCTAGTCTTTCACGTCGAACTTCAGGCCGCCCAATAAAGCGGCAAAGAAATTATAAAGAAGCGCGAATATTGAGGATACCACGGCGGCGGTCAGGCCGTATAGGACGCCGAATAATACGCCGGCGAAAATGCCCGGGCCGAGCTTCGAAATAAACGGAAAGGCGCGCGCTATGCTTGTCGACATCACGTCGACCTTCAACAGATTACCGAATAGTCCTATAATAAGGCCTACTATCAAAAATATACCGCCGAAAAATCTAAAGACAGCCAAAACATGTATGCATCTCAACTCTACATTCCTTGCGTCTTTCATGAACGCCTCCGTCATATATTTTATTTTTTGACAACCTCTTCCGAGCGTTCTTTCTCCCGTGTCCTTATCAAGGGGTATAATTTATCTTCCAGATAGAAGGGTTCTTTTGTCCTTTCCTCGACTACATGCGCCAGCATGGCAGAGGTCCTCGCCAATAGAAATAGGCCTGTTCCGTAGTCTTTTCTGAATCCCAGTGACAGCAATATCGCCGCATTGATGCCGTCTATATTGGGGTAAAGCCCCTTCTTTTCATGCGCGAATTTCGCCGTTTCGTCATAGATATCTATGTACTCGCTTGTATAATCAAGGCCCCGCATGACCTCTCGCAGTCTTTCCGGCCGCGGGTCTTTTTTAAAAAGAGGATGGCCGTAGCCGTAAAGCTTTTCTTTCCTTTCAAAAATACCGCTGATGTAATTTTTAACGTGTCCCTCAAGCGGCGTGCTTTCCCCTCTTGTATTTTTGATATCCTCGTAAATCTCCATTGTGTTTTCGATCGCGCCTACATGGTATTTTCCTCCGCCCGCGTAGCCGGCCGATAAGGCATGCGGCACAGATGTCCCCGTAGTAGCCGAAAGCCGCGCTAAAAGCACTGTGGGCGGGCTGTAACCAAAACCCCCGTGAAAACTTACGAGCACCGCGTCGAAGATCTTCCTTTCGGTCTCGCTGGGGCGTCTGTTCAATAATATATGAAAAATAGCCTCGCTGAACGTGAAATCTCCTATGAGGTCGTTTATATCCTTCCCCCTGATATAGAGTCTCTCCTTCATAAGGTCAGGCCCGTCTATATCGGCAGTCTTGTCGTATCTTATATTCTGCAAGAACCGCTTTATCATCGCCCAAAATTTTATTTCCCGGTTAACGCCCAACATGGTATACCTCTAAATTTAATACTATAATTATACCATATAAAGTGCGGCTTGCGAAGGGGTTGTGTAAAAAAATCAGGATATAATTAATGTCAGTGCGGCTTTCCTCTTCGTTTCACAGTACCCTTCTTACTTATGACTTTGACTTTTTTACGCCCCTTATCGTAAACGGATACGATTCCGGCCTTAGAGCCAGCCTTTTCGCCGAATTCCTCGAAATACGCCTTTATGCCGGCAATCTCCTTTTTGGAAAGCGGCTTCACACCGCAAGGCCTTAATGGCGTATTTATCTCTATTTCGTCCGGATCGATATCAAAGGCGAGCCCCGCCAATTTTTTAAATTCATCTCTATTCATCCCGAAAAACATTATTTGAATAGCGAGTTTTGTATTATATTCCCTTTTAAAAGCCTTGATCCCGCCATATACATCCTTAAACCACAATCCCTCTGCGGGCCTGTTTATCTTCTCAAAGGACTTCTGGCTCCACGTATCCAACTTCGCCATGACGAGATCCGCAAGCGCTAAATCATCTCTTACGGATTTATCCCATATCAGGGACGAATTTGTTATCACCGCTATTTTTTCCTTCCTTAACGCCTTTATTTCCTTTATTGTATCGCCGAGATTCGCCGCCAGGGTGGGCTCCCCCATTCCCGAGAAGGTGATATAATCCGCGCGCAAATCAGCCGGCAGTACCTTTATCTCTTCTATCACCTTTTTTGTGGGGGTATAGACTTTTCGTTCTTTCGTCTTGACCGGAGTATTTCCGAGCTGACAATAGACGCAATCAAGCGAGCATACCTTCTCGTCCTGAGAAAGGAGGTCTACGCCCAGGGAACTCCCGAGCCGCCATGACGAAACAGGGCCGTATATATACTTAAAATTTTTTTCTTTTTTAGGAGACTGCTTCATTGCCACTTTGTGGCTTTTCGCAATGACGTTAAGCCTTGACTGCGGGGCATGTAATAAAAACATACTTCAACAGGCTTGTTCCCGTATTTCTTACATCGTGGACTGTATTAGGGGGGATATAAAGAGCAGTGCCTTTTTCAAAATCCAGCTTTTCGAAGCCGTTTGCGTAAAGCTCGCCTTCCCCCTCAAGTATTATAAGCATCTCCTCTGCGCCGTCCGTATTGTGCTCGCCCACACTTTCATCTTCTTTCAAGACGACGCATCCGGAGTGAAAAGTAATTGCATCCCCGTTTTTTACGCTAAAAAGGCGCGTATATTTTTCTTTACTGCCAAGTTTTATTAATTTAAGCGGTAATTTACTTTTCGCTGTTTTCATAGATAGCTTTTTTCTTTTAAAAAACCGACGTATTCTTTTACGCCATTTTCAAGGTTCGAGATATCTTTATTATAACCCGCGCGCCTCAACTTAGATATATCCGCCTGAGTAAAATACTGGTATTTATCCCTCAGATTTTCGGGCATATCAAAGTATTCTATTTTCGGCTCCATATTTAGCGCGCTCGATATTGCTTTTGCCAGGTCGTTCCAGGTGCGGGCAACTCCCGTTCCGATATTGTAGATGCCTCCTTTATCGCGGTTCTCAAAGAAAAAATATGTCGCATTAACGGCATCCTTGACATACATAAAATCTCTTTTTGATTCACCGTCCCTATATTCTTTTTTATGAGACCTGAAAAGCCTCATCTTTTTAGTCCTTACGATCTCGTCGAAAGACTTGGCTATCACGCTTCTCATGTCGCCCTTATGATATTCGTTAGGGCCGAAGATATTGAAATATTTTAAGCCCACGATTTTATCGGCCAGCCTGTTCTCTATAACCCAGATATCAAAGAGATGCTTTGATTTGCCATAGAGATTGAGAGGCTTAAGCTTAAGGGTATTTTCGTCTTTGTCGCTGAAGCCCTGCAAGCCGTCCCCGTAGGTAGCGCCCGAGCTTGCGTATATAAAACGGATATTTTTTGTAATCGAATATTCGGCGAGCTTTTTTGAGTATTCCAGGTTGTTTATCACGAAATGTTTCCAGTTGGTGAGTGTGGTGGACGAACAGGCGCCGAGATGAAAGATGGCGTCCACTTTTTTGCCCAGCTTATCGGCGGATACAAGCGAGAGAAAAGCGTCCTTATCGATAAAATCCTTGAATTTTTTACCTTCTAGATTAGGCCTTTTTTCGGGGATAAGAGGTTCGTCAACGACAATGATGTCGCTCAGGCCTTCTCTGTTCAGTTTCCAAAGAAGGCAGCTTCCTATAAAACCCGCGCCGCCGGTCAGTATTATCATTCATCACTCCTCGCCGAAGTCGAAGTCAAGGCGACTGTAGCAATAATATCTTCCGTGCTGCAGCCCCGGGAAAGGTCGCTGCAGGGTTTATTGAGGCCTAATAAAAGAGGGCCGACCGCCCTCGCCTTTCCCAGCCGCTCTACGGCTTTATAAGTTATATTTCCCGCATCAAGGCTCGGAAATATCAATACATTCGCCTCACCCTTTAGAGGGCTCTTGGGCGCCTTTCTTTTCTGTATTTCCGGTATTATGGCGGCGTCAAATTGCAGTTCGCCGTCCGCGATAAAATCAGGCCTTTTCTCCCTTACCATAGCCACTGCCGCCCGCGCCCGGTCTACTGACTCGCCCTCCGCACTTCCATGGGAAGAATATGTAAGAAACGCGATCTTTGGTTTTATGTCGAATAAGCGCTTTAGTAAAACGCCGCTTGAAATGGCTATCCTCGCAAGCTGTTTTGCCGACGGCGTGGAGATCACCGCGCAATCCGCAAAAATAAAAAAGCCGTTGGTCCCGTAAGGGCAATTCTCCAGCTCCATAACAAAAACGCCTGAGATAACGCCTACGGAGCGGTCTATGCCCAGACACCGCATTGCGGCCTTTATTACGTCTTTACTCATATAACTGGCGCCTGCCACAAGGCCGTCGGCCATGCCGAGATGCACCATCATAGCTGCTAAATATAGAGGATTGTCAGCTACGGTTTTTACGGCATCTTTTATGGTCATGCCCTTATGTTTTTGAAGTTCATAGAAACTTTCGGTTATCTTTTCAGTATTGGAACAGTCGAGAGGCACAATATGGGCTATCCCCTTCTCTTCTATCTCTTTTATCGCCTCATCGACCCTCTCATCACCGGCCTCGGGAAGCACTATTTTCTTTGGATTCTTCTTAGCCAGCTCAATTATCTGCTCTATCCTACCCATATTTCTTCCTCTATAAAGGCGGGGGCGATTGCTTGCTTAATATGTTTAGACTCAGCGGTTACATTCGTTAAAAAATCTCTGTGGGGGCGGCCTTTTCTGTAAGGCGGCTCTTTCTTCGGCATCGCAATATACTTTTCCACCATATCTATCGGAAAATCATAAAGTATTGTCCCGTGGTGGAGCATATACTTTCTTTTCCTCGCCTGCGCATTGCCCGAAAACTTCCTTCCGCCGACCATTATATCGGAAACCGGCTCAAAATTCGCTTTTACATCTATTTTCTCCAGAGCAAGGCAAATTTTATTCAGAATGATCTCGTATGATTTTTTGATATTTTTAAGCAAAGGATTTTTCTCGTATGAAAGTATGAGCGAGTAATTGAGGCATCCGGGTCCCTGTAAAACAGTGCCTCCGCCTGACGGCCTCCGGATAACTTCGACTCCGTCTTTTTGGACCTGGCTAACCTCTGCGTCGTCTTCGAGTTTAGAAATCTTCCCGAGGACTACGAAAAATTTCTCCGCCTCCCAGAACCGCAAAACCTCTCCGGATATGCCGTCCTCTGCCGATTCAAGGGGGACGGTGTCATAAAAGATATTTTCCTGCGCGCTTGGAAAGGATATGTCTTTAAATATCATATGTGGCTGCAATTGAGTTCGCGGGCTGCTTTTACCTCATCCAGCCTCGAGACAGGCATAGTGACGGGCGCATTCTTCAGAATGTCCGGATTCTCTTCAGCCAGTTTCGCGGCCTCAAGCATGATCTCTACAAAACGGTCAAGTGTCTCTTTTGACTCTGTCTCGGTCGGCTCGATCATCATAGCCTCTTTTACTACGAGGGGGAAATATATGGTCGGAGGATGTATGCCGTTATCAATGAGAAATTTCGCTACATCAAGCGCCCGCACCCCGTTTTTCAGCTTTGAGGCGGAAAGCACAAATTCGTGCATACATATCCTGTCGTACGGAAGATCGAACGCATCTTTAAGGCGGGTGAGGCAGTAATTGGCGTTCAAGACAGAATGTTCGCCTACCTTTATCAACCCGTCCTTACCGAGAAGCATTATATACGCATATGCCTTAAGTATTACTCCGAAGTTGCCGTAGAAAGGCGCTATGCGGCCTATTGACTTCGGCTTATTTTCGCAAAGTGCGAATGAGCCGTCTTTATTTTTTACGACCTTCGGGACGGGCAGGAAATCCACAAGCTTTTTACCGACTCCGACCGGCCCTGCTCCCGGCCCTCCGCCTCCGTGCGGAGTGGCGAATGTCTTGTGGAGATTAAGATGCACCACGTCAAATCCAATATCGCCGGGCCTGCATTTTCCGAGTATGGCATTGAGATTGGCCCCGTCATAATAAACAAAGGCGTCGACCTTGTGTGCGAGCTCAGTCACTTCTTTTATGTGCGTATTAAAGACGCCTAGTGTATTAGGACATGTCAACATCACCACCGCGGTTTCATCCGTAAGCTTTGCTTTATACGCCTCCATATCCATGCAGCCGTCGCCTGCCGTCGGGATGGAGACCAGCTCATATCCGGCAATCGCCGCGCTTGCGGGATTCGTCCCGTGCGATGAATCCGGGACGATGACATATTTCTTTTTATTGCCCCTGCTCTTGTGGTAGGCGGCTATAAGCATTATTCCTGCAAGTTCTCCGTGCGCACCGGCGAGCGGCTCTGTGACAATCTCTGCCATCCCCGTAATCTCTGCCAGGAGTTTTTCTACGTTATAAACTACTTCCAGCGCGCCCTGGACAAGCGATGAAGCGGAGCCAAGCTGCGGCATCAGCGGATGCAGTTCCGCAAAGCCGGGAAGTTTGGCAATGTCTTCGGTAAATTTCGGATTATATTTCATCGTGCAGGAGCCGAGCGGATAGAAGTTGGTATCTATCGAAAAATTCTTTTGGGAAAGCCTGGTGAAATGCCTTACTATGTCTAGTTCGGAGGCCTCGGGAAGAGTGGCCTTTTCTTTCCTCAAATATTTACCGTCAAGCTTTTTTGATTTAGGGACGTCTCTATCGGGCAACTTTATGCCTTTTCTTCCCTTTACGCTTTTCTCGAATATCAGCATCATAGCACCTTCTTTAGCGCTGCAGCAAAAGCCTCTATTTCTTCTCTTGTCCTTTTTTTCCGTCACTGCCACCAAAAGATATTTTTCCATTCCCTTATAATATTTGCCCAGCGGCAATCCCGCCAGAAAACCATGTTTTATCATGGCGTCAACTACTTTATCGGCATTTTTCGGCAATAACACCGTAAATTCGTTAAAGGTCGACGAACTTCTTTTGACTTCCACTCCCCTGATCTTATCTAAAACATCTTTGGCGAATTCTGCCTTGTCGCGGTTAAGCTCGGCCAGTTCGCGGAGCCCTTCTTTACCGAGACTCGAAAGGTATATAATAGCCCGCATTGCGCACAATGCCTCATTTGAGCATATGTTCGACGTTGCCTTCTCCCGCCTTATATGCTGCTCCCTCACCTGGAGCGTCAAGACGAATCCTTTTTTTCCCTCTTTATCCGTGGTCGCGCCGGCTATCCTGCCCGGCATCTTTCGCGCGAATTGCGTTTTCACAGCCATAAAGCCGAGATACGGCCCGCCGAAAGAAAGCGGTATCCCCATGCTCTGGCCTTCTCCGGTGACGATGTCCGCGTCCATCTCGCGGGGCGTCTTTAAAATCCCGAGCGATATCGGATATACGGATTCTATCGCCAGCGCCCCGGCGGAATGCGTCTTTTCTATTATGTCGGTGTGATCATCTATGGCGCCGAAAAAGTTAGGATTCTGCAATATGACACCGGCTGTCTTATCGTCTATACATTTAAACATCTCTTTTCTTGTTGACTGGCCATGGCTTACGGACAGCTCCACGAATTCAATAGAGAGATTTTTTGTATAGGAATAGAGGATCTTTCGATATATCGGATTTACGCCTCCGTCAACGACTATTTTGTTTTTTCCGGTTATCCTTGTAGCCATCATCGCCGCTTCATAAAGGGCGGTGCCGCCTTCATAAAGGGAGGCGTTGGCAATATCCATACCCGTAAGGCCGCAGATCGCGCTCTGGTATTCGTAGATCGCCTGAAGTGTGCCTTGAGAGCATTCCGGCTGATATGGCGTATAGGCGGTATAGAATTCCGAACGTCCGGAGAGCGCATCAACAACGGACGGGATATAATGGTCGTAAAAACCCGCGCCCAGGAATTTTGTTATAGCCGCGCAATTGGATGAGGCGAGTTTCTTAAAATGGCTTAATACCTCAAGCTCGGATTTTCCATCGGGGATTTTGAAGGATTTCGGCCTGAATGCGGGTTTTATGTCTTTAAAAAGCTCCTCGACGGAACTTACGCCTATCGTTTTGAGCATCACCTTTATTTCTTCATCTGTGTGTGGCGTATAATAGTTACCCATCACCTAAAACCTAATCACGGCTTTCTAACTTATTCAAATATTCTTTATATTTCCCGGCGTCCATAAGCTTATCTTTTTCCGACTCGTCTTTTATTTCAAGTAATGCCATCCAGCCCTCAGCGTATGCCGCTTTATTAACGCTTTCGGGAGAAGCCTCCAGGGCCTTGTTTACCTCAAGCACTTTGCCTGACAAGGGGGCATATATATCGCTTGCCGCTTTTACTGACTCTACCGACGCCAGGGAATCAAACTGCTTTACTTCCTTTCCTACCTCCGGAAGCTCGACATAGGTTATATCTCCCAGATGAGACTGGGCATAATCCGTAATGCCTACTTTACCCTTATTGCCTTCGATAAGCACCCATTCATGCTCTTTTGTGTAATAAAGATTGTCCGGTATATTCATGCTATCTCCTTAGGTGGGGACACTTTCCTTAAAGCGAAAACAAGGCCGGGAAAATGTCCCCATAAATGGCTTTTGATATATTTTTTACGCTGTTGGTTCAACTGCAACGGCTTTAACGCTATTATACACAATTTCAGTTCTTTAGCGAGCTTTTTCTGTAACACGGTCTGTCTGTTATTGATGCTTCTATCTCCGCCGAGCCGCCTTTTATCAAAATCTTCTCCCCTATCTTGGTATAGGGCGCGGCAATATAACCAAGGCCTATTCCGCAGGAAAGTGAGGGCGAGAAATTTCCGCTTGTGACTTCGCCTATTTTTTTACCGTCCTTCATAATGGCATAACCGTGGCGCGGCGCTCTCCTTGAATCCGCTTGAAAAGCGACGAGGAGTCTTTTTATTCCTTCCTTTTTCTGCTTCAGGAGAATATCCTTGCCGACAAAATCTTTATTTAGATTTACATACCTTTCGAGATTGGCCTCAAGGGGCGTGGTTTGTTCGTCTACATCCTGTCCGTACAAAGTATATCCCATCTCCAGGCGCAAGATATCTCTCGCGCCCAGGCCGGCCGGTTTAAGCCTTTCGTCTTTTAAGAGATGATTCCATAATTCAACTGCTTTGCCGGCACTTACGTAGAGCTCGTAACCGAGTTCACCCGTATAGCCGGTCCTGCTTATTATATTCTTTTCGCCTAATATATCGAAATAACCGAAGGTATAATATTTTAATCCTTTTACATCCGGCGCCAGCAGTTCACTCAATATGTCGCGGGAAAGAGGCCCTTGTAAATCGAGTTTTGTGAGTTTTTCGGAACGGTTTTCGAATCTGGCGCCCCCTTTAAGCTGCGATTGAACATGTTTTGCATCCTTGTCGATTGTCCCAGAATTGACTACGACCATCCATTCGTCTTCCGAAATCCTGTAGACCAGAAGGTCGTCGATTATGCCGCCCCTTTCGTTCAGCATAGCGCCGTAACGGCATTTTCCGGCAGGCATATCCTCCAACGAAAAAGTAAATATGCTCTCGATGCCGCATGCTTCAGCGTCGCCGCTTATATAGAACTCCCCCATATGGCAGGTGTCGAATAAAGATGCCTGTGTCCTCGTATGGTTATGCTCGGCTACGATGCCCTCATACTGAAGAGGCATATTCCATCCGGCAAAAGGAACCATTTTGGCCTTTAGTTTTAGGTGTTCTTTTAAAAGCGGTGTGGTTTTTAGGTTGCTTGAATTTTCCATAAGCGATTGTTTATCCGCCAATTAAAAAATGCCTGAGAAAAAACCCAGGCATACGATTTTCATATTTGCTTCACCATGGTCAATTCCATGAAGCCAGAAGCATCCTTATTCATATATTTATTTAGGTAAATTATACTACTGGAAGGGATTTTTGTAAAGCTAAATTTTAACGCGGACTTATCCACAACTGTAGCGGGGGTTTAAACCTCCGCTATGGGGTAGGTGGATTAGTCTCTCAATAAGGCCTTTAATTTAGTCCCATCCCTGACCGCGTGGCCTTCCGCGTCATTATTGAAATACACATATACATCTCTTTTTTTGGCCTGGGCAACTATCCACCTTGCCCATTTTTTAAGGGCTTTAAGCGTATAACCGCCTTGATATTTGGCGCCCGGGCCGTGAAATCTCAAATAGGCTGTCTTGCCTGTGGCCTCAACAGGGCAGTTCACGCCGGCCATATCATGGACGCAAAACGAGGCATTATAGCTATCCAGCATATCAAATACCTCTTTTTCAAACCAGGAATTGTCGCGGAACTCAAAAACGTGGATTTTTCCCTTTGGTAAAATCTTTAAAAATCGCTCGAGCCTCTGTAAATCACATTTCCAGCGCGGCGGAAGCTGGTATAGGACCGGGCCGAGATTTTCCTTCAGGCGATTTACGCGCGAGAAAAATTTCTTTACGGCGCCCGAGGCGCTTTTCAGTTTCTTCATATGCGTGATATAGCGGTTTGCTTTAACGCTATAGATAAAACCGGCGGGCGCCTGTTTTTTCCAACTTTTGAAGACGCTTGAGGCGGGAAGGTTATAGAAGGTGTTATTTATCTCTACCGTGTCAAATCTTTTTCCATAATAATCGAACCACTCTTTCGTAAAGAGTTTCTCGGGATAAAATACACCTCTCCAGTGATTATAGCTCCATCCCGATGTCCCTATAAATATGCGGCCTGCCCTCTTTCCCATTTACCCTCTTAGGGGACGTTTCACTTTGCTGCAACCCCTTACCAATAAAAGAATTACAACATGACGTTTTCCACTTTGATAAGATTGAGAAAGTTTGAAAAATGGAAAATGGCATGTTGTAACTTATTGATATATAAAGAGTTAAAACAAAGTGAAACGTCCCCTTTTTGACTTGCTACCTCTTAAACTTCCCGATAATCTGGGCTTCATCAAGTATATGGCCTTCCATTGCCTTAAGAAGGGCTTTCTTGGTCAGGCCCGGTTCGAGGCCAAGGACGGCATCAAGCGCGTATAGCTTGAAGAAATACCTGTGAGGCCCTCCGGGCGGCGGACACGGCCCGCCGTAACCTATCTTCCTGAAGTCGTTCTTTCCCTGCCTGGCACCGCTCGGAAGCTCTTTATCCTTCGGGACGTTTTCTTCCAATTGGCTAACATTCGCCGGAATATCATATATCACCCAGTGGACCCACGTCATAAACGGGGCGTCGGGGTCATCACAAATAAGCGCGAAACTTTTTGTGCCCGCCGGAGCCCCATCCCAACTTAGCGGAGGAGATATATCCTCGCCCTTACAGGTATATTTGGCATCCATCATATCGCCGTTATTAAAAACCGGACTTTTTATATTCAAAGCCATAACATCACCTCCTTTTATGAGGGTACAAAGAAAAAAAATCGTTGTCAAAAAAACCCTTATTTTCATCAAAATCTCAGTATAAAGTTAAGAAATCCACCCACAAGAACGGCGGCCGTAATCATTATCACCGCCGACTTCAACATATCCCTTAAGCCTAATTCCCTGACTAAAACGGCAAATGTTGCTATGCACGGAAAATATATAGCCAAAACCGTGCTTCCTATTACAAGCTGTTTTGTAGTGAGGTTTAAAGGGCCGAGCATGCCTATGGCCACGTCTTTTCGCAAAAAGCCTATCAGTAAGGCTCCAATGGCCTCGCGTGGAAGCCCCCATAGCTTCTCTATTACCGGTGAGAAAATCCCCGCGGCTAGTTTTATAACACCGATGGCGTAAAGGATGTTTACGAAAAGTATGCCCAGAAGCACGTATGGGACAGCTTCTTTCAGAAAACTAAAAACGCGCATCCATAATTTTTTCATAACTGCGCCCAACTGCGGCAGGCGGTATGGAGGTATTTCTACCAGGATCTCGGGGCTTTTGCCTTTCATCACTTTATTTAATACAATGCCTTTTACTATCAAAAGGAGAAATAATATAGAGAATACGAGAGCCACATACCTCCCTCCTCTCTGTCCGACGAGGCCGACGATCATGGCGATCTGGGCCATACACGGCACCGCCACAGCCATCAAAGTGGCGGCTATGAATTTTTCGCGCCTGCCTTCTAACAGGCGCGTCGCAAGCGCCCCCGGCACATTACAGCCCAACCCTAAGATCATGGGGATTATTGCGAACCCGTGAAGGCCGAGCCTATGCATGAAATTGTCCACAAAAACAGCCAGGCGGGGTAGATAGCCAAAATCTTCCAGTATGCCTAACACAAAATAAAAACTTATTATATAAGGCAATACCATGGCGAAAGGGACAAAAAGGCCTGTTGTAAGGAGCCCGAACGACTGTGCAAAATCTATCTGTCCTTCGAGAAGGCCTCCTATAAGGATATTATGTAAAAAGGTCTCCTCTCCCAGAAGGACCGATAATCTCATAATCAAAGGCGCCCATATATTATTAAAAAACGGTTCGCATATATAGGTAATAAGGCCCTCCCCGACGAACCGGACCACTAAAAATGCGGCGAACATGACAAGTAAAGCTATGGGCGCGCCGGTAAAAGGCTTGATGCTCAAATCCTCCAATCGCTCTAAAAAGGTGTGATGTTTATGGCGGAGCTCCTGCACCTCTTTTACGATCCTGCCGATATA
>JAUWWU010000101.1 GCA_030616695.1 Candidatus Omnitrophota bacterium
CCGGTGAAGGGAATATTACTGTCGCTACATCGGCTATGCCGTAAAGCTCGCGGCTAAGCGAAAACCACACGCCCTTTACGATGCCGAAATCATTCGCGCCGTTTTCTATGCCCTTTGTGATCTGGCCAGGCAGCTCGAGGAATCCGAAAAAGCCGTTGCGCAGCCCTCTTGTGAGTTTTTGCCCCATCGGATTTAAAGTCGCTTCTGTGAAGCTGGGGTCAAGACAGTTATAGCCTTCGCCTTCCTCCCATGTGAAATTCGAATCCAGCGGTATCCCTATGCCGATATTGTCTTCGGGGTTGGCCGCCCAGAATCCGAAAAACTCAACAAATCCCCAGGCCGTCCTCCCGATCGTATGGCCTATTCCTTTGAAAAAACCACAGGTCGTGCCCAGAAACTTATTGTCTTCATCGTTCGGGCACCCCCTCTTATATCCCTTTATGGTCTGTATGGGTAATTCCAGCCAGCCTGTAAATATATTTACAAAGCCCCTGGACAATTTTTTGCCCATCCCGGCAATGATATCGTCAGTAGCGCCTTGCGCAATAGAACATGAAAAAATGATTGCTATAAGTAACGCCGAAACCGTTATCTTTGTCCTCATAACCCACCCCCTTGTATAATTATTATGTCCTCACTTACATTATATCCCTAAAAGCGAGCAATTCAAACAAAAATATTCTTTGCTAATCTTTTATTTGGATGTATAATTGTAGAGTAAGCTGGGGGTCTATATGGGACGGAACATAAAAATAGTCTTCATGGCATTCGCTATAGCGATCTGCGCACTGCTCATAATCCGCGGCATCACCATATTATCCGAGGGAGAAAGCGGCCGCCTCAAGAGGACCATATATAAAGCCAAAAGGCTTGCGGAGAGGGAAAATATACTGGCCCTTACCGGCCACATCTCGCAAAATTACTACGACGAACTGGATAACGACAGGCGCTCTCTGCTTTTGATAGCTAAAAGTTTCTTTGACGAATATAGAAATATATTGATACTCATAAACGCCCTGGAGATAGAAATCGACGGGGAAAATGCCTCCGCGCATATAGAAGCGAGCGTTTACTGGCAAGAGGACACAGCCCCGGAGATAATATACGACACGGTCGAGGTCAAAGCGATGTTCAAAAAAGAGTTCAACCGCTGGAGGCTCATAGAACTCCGGTTTTTCGAACCGGAAAAGAAGCGCCTTTTCAGCCCCATGATCGGTTAAGAGAGGAAAACCACATGCTAAAAAAAATCTTTATAGTCCTGTTTATAATATTTGCTTTCCTGCTTGCATCAATATATATATTCCGGGCCAACATAAAACAATACGCAATCGCCACAATCCTGAAATCCTTCCCCCTGCCCAATGTGGCCCTGGCAAACGTAAACTTTGACCAGACAACCGGCAGGCTCAAGCTGGAAGACGTCAAGGTCAAAAACCCCAGAGGTTTTACAAGCAAATATATAATGGAGGCGGATTCGGTTGATATGGGCATAAGTTATACCACCAAACCCGACCTGACCCTTAATATAGACAATATAAATATAGTTTCCCCCACTTTTTACATAGAGCGCTCACAGGGCGATAAATGGAATCTTCTGGAATATATGCAAGGGGAAAAATCGGCGTCGCTCCAAAAAGAGGGTGGTTTCGGCTTTATAAAAAAGGCGCATGCCGAAGAATCCGGTAAAAAACCGGAGATCCTGCTTCCGAGGAATATATATATAAACGACGGGGCCGTCCATTTCCTGGATAACTTTGTTGCTTACGGCAGGACGCACAACGTAGATTTTTTTCCTATCGAAGGGGTTATTTCACTGGATTATTCGCCCGCAAAAAATAACTATGAAAAGATACAATTTAACGGCTCCTCCGGCATAGGCGGAAATGCCAATAGCTTGATAAGGGGAGACGTTCGATTATACCCGAGAGAGGGAAATCCCTCGTATATCTGGGAAGTCAATGCCTATAATGTCCCGCTTGCGACAATAAAACCCTATCTCGACGAATACACCCCTTTTATAGTCAAGCGGGGAAGTTTTAACCTGGCCTCAAACGTAAAATCGGAAGCCGGTATGCTGGAGGGGAATTACACGATGGAGTTCATGGATCTGGAATTCGCCATAAACCCGAGAAAAAGCAATATCCCCTTTCTTGAGACAAGCGTAAAGAGGCTCACATTATACCTTACGAACCAAAGAGGAAATGTCGTGATCGATTTCCGTCAGAAAGGCAGGCCCGGCGATAAGATGCAATGGTCGCTCGGGCCGATCGCAAAAAGGGCCATAGGCCTTATGACGATCGATACGGTAATGGAAGTGATAAAGCAGATAGATAAAGGCAGGAAGAGCGGCGATGTCATGAAAGAATTGCTGCCAAAAGATATCCCGCCTGAAGTAATAGATATATTCAGGGGGATCCTGCGATAAGTTTATTTTACCGGCATTTCGAGCGGCCGGCCGCGGTCCACGCTTTCATGGCCCTATCGTCAAGAGAGGGATCCGCATTTATATAGAGGTCGCCTATTTCCATAAGGGCGGCGTGATCGCCTGCCGAATCCGCCAGCTCAAAAGCAGCATCAAGGACCGAAACCGCTTTTTCACCATCCCCTTTTTGGATGCACGCCTTCGCTTCCGCGATCAATTCCGGCATATCCTCGACGTCTTCGGAAAAACAACTTAAGGAAATACCGACAAAGGCGATACTCAATAATACAGCCGCTGTAACTTTTAAAATTTTTCCCATCTTCTGCCCTCATGCCGCTTCAGTTTCCTGAAGGGTTGCCGTGTCAGATTTCGTTTGAAACCTCTCCCTCGCATATATTATAATAATACCTATAAAGAAAAACAAGTGTTTTCGCAATAATTTCCGGAAAGGGGGCTATATGGAAAAAAGAGGCAGTCGTGGGGCTCCGGGATAGGTATTATTTTAGCGGTTGCAGGCGGCAGGGTGAAACGTCCCCTTTAATTCTTTAGTGGGTTTGGGGGGAGCGGGTGGAATAGTAGTGGACGGTATAGTCTATGTCCCGCTTGGCGTCAACAGACGAGATGGATTTCCTGAGGGCCTTCGCTATTTTTCTCTTTAACTTCAGAACCGCCTCTTTCTGAGTATTGCCGTTGGCGTAGAGGTTCAATTCCGGGCAGCGCGTGATATAAATGTTGTCGTCTCCCCTATAGATCTCTATATTTGCGTACACGTTATTTCCTCTCTTTGGCCCTGGTCCAGGGCCTCTCTCTTAAGAAGATTTTCCCAGTCTTCGTCGACTTCTTTTTGGATCTGTTCGGCTATATGCGCATATTCGTCTTTTTTCAAATGCTTGAACCTGCCCTGCTTCTCGAGCCATTCGGAAACGGGAAGCTTGTTTTTCGGCTTATAGTTTATTTTCAGTTTGCCGTTTACTATTTCATACAGCGGCCAGAAGCACGTCTCGACCGTAAGCTTGGATATCGCCACCGTATCCTCCTGCTTAAACCTCCAGCCCCTGTGGCACATGGATATCACGTTAAGAAACGCCGGCCCGTCTGCCTGAAATGCCTTTTCTGACTTTGTTATCAAATCATTCCAGTGTGATATAGAGCCCGTGGCCACATACGGTATCCTGTGCGCGGCAACTATGGCCGTGAGGTCCTTCCTCCTCTGGCGCTTTCCGTAGCTTTCTTTGCCGGCCGGCGCAGTAGTAGTAGAAGCGCCTTTAGGTGTAGCCCCGGAACGCTGGATGCCCGTATTCATGTATGCCTCGTTATCGTAGCATACATAGACGAACTTGTGGCCTCTCTCGAGCGCACCGGAAAGCGCTTGAAGCCCTATATCATAGGTGCCGCCGTCGCCGCCGAACGCCACGAATTTTATATCCTTGTTTATTTTTCCTTTTTTCTTAAGCGCCCTGTAAGCGGACTCTATGCCGCTTATCGTCGCGGCGACATTCTCGAAAGCATTATGTATAAACGGGACTTCCCAGGCGGTATAAGGATAAATGGTCGTGGCGACTTCAAGGCAGCCTGTGGAAGCCGCTACCACGACAGGATCTTTTGTGCCCATAAGAACCTGCCTGACTACAATAGAGGCGCCGCAGCCGGCGCACAGCCTGTGCCCGCCTGAAAGCCTCTCCGGCACCGTCTTTGAAAGTTCCTTTAAATTCGCCATTATTCCCTCACCCCGAGGAATTGGACCTTTTCTTTTACCTTGCCTTTTTTCGCGATCTCAAGAAGCTCTTTATAGACATTTTCGATGTCTTCTTCGAAAATATCCCTTCCGCCGAGTCCGAATACATAATTGACCGCCAGCGGATGTTTTTTCTCCTCGTAAAGGGCCGCTTTTATCTCGGAAAATAACGGGCCCCCCTGTCCGGAAAACGACTCACTCCTGTCCAAAACAGCGACCGCCTTTACATGAGATAAAC
>JAUWWU010000160.1 GCA_030616695.1 Candidatus Omnitrophota bacterium
ATGCTACCTGCGAAGTAGTAATCATAGATCTAATAATTACCGGCGAGATATTTGATGACGTAAAAAAATACGGTGTATATATAGCGCAGCACGGAATAACCGGAACGCCGCTTAACCTGATAGGCCAATTCGCTGATTACGGGATAAGAAAGGGGAATGTCGGGACAGAGTGGCAGAACGTAGCTCACAAGCACCTGCCCAAGGACTTGTTTGACGAAATGAAAAAATGGTGCGCGGATAATAATCAGGACATCAAGAAGGCAACAAAGCCGTTTAAGAAAAAGATCGATAGCATACCCGATAAAAATAAGAAAGATATAGAAGAAGAGGCGTATAAGAGAGCGAAGGAATATATAAAGGCCTTCAGGGCCGAAGGCACCGCCAGTATGGTCTTGAAAGCCCTATCTTAAAATAGGGGACAGACACCTATTTTTACTTCGAAAAATAGGTGTCTGTCCCCTTATCTATGCCACGAAAAAAGGTGACTGTCCCCTTATCTATGCCGGAGGATGAGGATGACTCCGAGGGCAGCGAAAGATACATTCGCAAACCACGCCGCTATTACCGGATGTATAAACCCCGCCTTTCCCAGCGCAAGGCTAAATGACATAACAGTGTAGTATCCCAGCACAAGCGCTATACTTATCCCTATCCCCATAAGTATTCCCCCGCGCCGCGTATGTATGAGCGCAAAAGGTGAGGCAATAAGGATGACTATAAGATTTACAAAAGGAAAGGAGATTTTCTGGTTTAGCGCCACTTTTAAATTACGCATGGCCGGGCCGCTTTCAAAAGAAAGCCGGTCTATATAGCTTTTTAATTCGGTGAAACTCATGAATTCGAAACCCATAAAAGCAGCTTTATGCCTTCTCTTTTCAAAATCCACCGGGGTTTCTTTTATATCCACGTATCTCGCTTCGTAAAACATGGGCTCCCCTATTATGCGGCCCGTATTATCAAGATGGAAGAACATTATATTATTGCCGTGCCATTTACTATCTTTCCATTGGACTTCCGTTGCAGTGGTCTTTGAGACGATGTTATGATTTTCATCCTGCTGGTGCATTATGAGCCCGCTGATGTTTTTCTTGTAAACACTATACCGCCTTGCGTATATCAATTTATTGCCTTCCCCGTAAAAGACTATGTTTTCCAGTATCTTTTCGCCCTTTTTAGTCTTTTTCTTCACTGAAGCCTTTTTTATTTTTTCCTCTTTTATCCGGACGGAGTTCATAATGCTGTCCGGCACAACCTTGTCGTTTATAATAAACGTGACTATACTGATTATAAATCCTGCCGCGATAAGCGGGGTCAATATGCGAAATAGGCTTATACCACTTGAGCGCATAGCCGTTATTTCGTTATACCGGTTAAATGTCCCGAGGGAAAACATAGCCGCAACCAGGACGGCGATTGGGGCAGTCTGCACAACTATAAGCGGTATGGAATTCAGATAGTACGGAAAGATAACCCAGAGCTCCACCTTGCTTTCGATCATCTCATTAAGTTTATCGAAGAGGTCGATTACGACATAAAGGAGGATGAAAGTCAAAAGACAAAAAAGGAAAGAGCGGATAAAATGCTTTAATAGGTATTTGTCTATTATCTTCATCTATCGCCTCACGGTGAAATACATAGTGACCATCCCTATAACGATAAGGACGATATTTCCGAACCACATTGCGAGCCATATAGGGAGGATATTTTTTGTAGCCAGGATCTGGCCGAATGCGAGCAATAACCAGTATATTGTCACAAGTGCGAGCGCCAACCCTACGCCTATGGATTTTTCACTCCTTCTTGTAGTTATAGCAAGCGGGAGCCCTATAAGGACAAAAGCGAAGCTTGCAAAGGAGCTGGCTATTCTTTTGTGAAGGCGTCGCATAAGAGGCGTTGGGTCTATCCCTCTTTCTTTAAGCTCCTTCGCATGCTGCATCAGCTCGTCAAATGTCATCTCTTTATTTTTCTTGTTGCTTTCCTGCATAGTCGAGGTGTCCAGTGCCAACGTTAGATAGTATGTCTTAAAATTCAGTTTATAAAAATGCCTCGGATTTAAAGGGTTCGGCTCTTCGCTTGTCCCGTCTATTAATTTTAACTTTACGGTATTCTTGTCCGGAAGCGTAATGATCTCGCCTTTCTTTGCGACAATAGTCCTCGTGGGCCCGTTTTTTTGCGGCTGATATATTCTTATATTATTAAGCGTGGTTTTTTCTTTTCCGTACTTTATGTCATAGATAAAAAGGATATAATCCTTAAATCCTCTTATAAACGTGCCTTCTTCGAGATAGGCAGCAGGATGCCGCAATCCTACCTCCTTAAGGAGCATCCTTGTCTTGTATTGGGCTATAGGCACTATTTTGTCGTTAAGGGGTATGGACAGGACGCTTATAAGGAGGCCCAACATTATGGCCGGCATCGAGATCCTATAAAGGTTGACTCCCGTCGCCCGCATAGCTGTGATCTCGTTGTCGCTTGATAACCTTCCGAATGCAAGCAGCGTTGCCGTAAGGACACCCATCGGTATGGTATAGCTTAAAAGCTTTGGTATCAGGTATACGAATAGTTTTCCCACATAGGCC
>JAUWWU010000075.1 GCA_030616695.1 Candidatus Omnitrophota bacterium
ATTGATTACGTAATCGGCCAGTTTTACCAGCGGTCCCACCTGGAACGCAAACGTGATTACGATAAGCGAAAGTATGAGCGGTGCGAGCATTTCTTTTAATATGTAATTTCTCAGTATTCTCATGATTATGCGCTTCGCGCCAGGGTGAATACTTCGACCAGCCCGGCACCCGCCTCCTTGATGACTTTAGAACATTCGTTTACCGTTGCGCCGGTAGTAAATACGTCGTCTACGAGCAGAACAGCTTTGCCTTTTAGCGGATCAGGATTTTTTATTTTAAAAGACCCTTTTATGTCATTTAGCCTTCTGGCTTTAGGTAGCATCATTTGAGGTTCGCCCGGGCGTATTCTAGAAAGGTTGCCGCTCAGCATGGGCACCTTGAATCTCTCTGAGAGACAGGCCCCTAATACAGCCGACTGGTTAAATGCCCTTTGTCTCTGTTTAACCCTGTGCAGGGGGACAGGGATGAGCCAATCAAAACGGAGCATATCTATATATTTTTCGGCAAACCCGATCATCAACTCTTTAAAAAGGCTCTCTGCGGCAAACCTGCCCTTGTATTTAAAATTATGCACGCATTCCCTTATCACGCCTTCATAAGGGCAGACAGAATAAGACGCATCAAAATAATATGTGCCTGTTTTGCAGGCATTATATTCAGGGTGCGGCCCTGATCTTATAGTGTTATAACAAGTTTCGCACAGCACCTTGCCGGAAAACAGGTCCAGCCCTTTCCCGCACATCTGGCAGCGGGGAGGGTATATAAAATTAAGGATACCCCGAGTTATGGCATCCGGCAACCGGACAACAGAAATTTTCATGAGTGATATAATACCACTTATAGCGTAGTTTGTCAATGTAGCGTTCATTGCCTTAAGCGGATTAGATCCCAAGTTGCTTTTTATCCTTCTATATGATATAATTAACCCGTTATGCGCGTTTTCGGGAAAATAAAGAATTTATTGGGGCGCAGCGAAAGCGTGAAGGTATCCTCCCCGCTGAAGGATATTTTTGTGGCGATATTAATAGGGTTGATTATCGCCGTTATAACTGCACTGGGCTATTTGCCTAAATTTGAGCGCCTTACAAGGTTTGAGCACCTTACCCTGGACAGCATGTTCAGGCTGAAAGGGGAAAGAAGTGCCCCTCGGACTATCGCCATAATAGAAATAGAAGACTCGAGCCTGGAGGTTTTGGGAAAATGGCCCTGGCCGAGGGGTTATCACGCAACATTACTTGAAATCCTGAATGTATACCGTCCGAGATCTGTTATTTTCGATATCCTCTTTCCGGAGGCTGACCCCGGCGGCGATGAAGCAATGGCCATGGTCGCCGAAAAAAGCGATAACCTCTATTTGGCAGCCTATTTTACACTGCAAGATGCCGGACAAAAATCCGATTTAACCTCTTATAACGCTTTTCCTTTACTGCCGCTTGATTATACAATTAAAACTGAAGATAGATTTCTCCGCGCGGCCGACCTGACATTGCCGGTGCCGTCTTTATTGAATGCGGCGAGAAGCGCCGTTATTGTAAATGCGCCGCCGGATGTGGACGGCTCGACCCGGCATTTGCCGATGGTGATTGAATTCAGGGGTAAGCTTTACCCGACACTCAGCCTGCAGCTGGCCTGCGATTATCTCGGCGTAGATACGCAAAGCATAGTAGTAGAGCCCGGCTTTATTATGTTGCCGCTTAAGAGCGGCGTGACCCGTATCCCGATTGACTCCCGCGGCAGGATGCTTTTAAATTTTAGCGGCCGTATAGACGGATTTGAACGATATTCCTATATACGGATTTTACATGATTACAATAAGGCTTTAAAGGAAGGAAGGAGAAGCAAACTCGAAAATCTGGGAGATAAAATAATTTTTATCGGGCATACGGCAACAGGGAGCGTGGATCTGCGCATAATGCCCTTTTCCAACTTTTATCCCGCAGTAGGTATTCACGCAACCGCGCTGGGGAATGTCCTTGAGAATAATATGATACGCAGCGCCCCTCCCGCCGTCAATATTTTTATTGTTTTGTTTGTGGGCATATTGCTTAGCCTGTTGATCAAAAGGGGGAAGAAGGCGTATGTCAACCTGGCGATAATGTGCGGATTATTTTTGGCGTACCTGATTTTGAGCTGCCTCGCCTTTATATTTTTAAACCTATGGGTCTATACGTTTACGCCGCTAGCCGCTATTTTATTGACTTACGTTGCCGTATCCATAAACCAGTATGAGGCCGTTAGGCACGAGAAAAAGATACTGGAAAACGAACTGCTTATAGCCAGGACGATACAGCAGAGTTTTTTGCCGAAAAGCTACCCGAATGTGCTGTTCCTTGAGTTTGCGGCAAGATGCAGCCCTGCCAAGCAGATAGGCGGCGACCTCTACGATTTCGTGCAGCTCGGCAATGATAAAATAGGCGTGCTCATAGGCGATGTGTCGGGCAAAGGCGTCCCCGCCGCCCTCTATATGGCGCGTGCCGTCAGCGAATTCAGGAGCAAGTCGCACTTGGCAAATGAGGCCGCTTCGACATTAGGATTGTTGAATGACACTTTTGCGAAAGAAGGCATGGAGAAATCATTCATAACCATGCAATATCTCATAGTGGACCTGAAGCAAAGGAAGTTTTTCTTTTCTAACGGCGGGCATAACACGATTTTACATTTTATAAGAAGCAAAAATGAGGTGGAGGAATTAGATACGAAGGAAGGCATGCCGATAGGCATAATGGAAAGCACGGAATTCGCCAATAAAGAAATCCAGTTTGACAGAGGGGATATATTGTTTTTATACACCGACGGCATATCTGAGGCCATGAATAAAAAACACAAGGAGTTCGGCATAGGCAGGGTTAAGAATATTCTTCTAAATACTCATGAGATGAAGGCAGCGGAGATCATGTCAAAAGTGTTTGACGAGATAACAAAATTCGCAAAAGGGGCACCACAGCACGACGATATGACCCTTATCGTCATCAAGGCTATTTAAAAAGGAGGCCATAAAATGATAAAACGTAAAAGAGCCATTTATACGATTTTATTTCTTGCCGCACTGATGTCAGCCCTGCTGCTGACGGCCTGCGCCAAAAAAGAGGCGTCGGAAAAAATAGTGGCGGTCGTAAACGATTATAAGATGACCGGTGAGGATTTTAATTATGAATCAAAAGAGGTATTGCATATGGGCAAGGCGCTCGGCGATATACCGGTCACAAAAGAGGCTGTGCTGGATGCCCTTATCATAAAGGAGATCCTTTTGCAGGAGGCAGAGAGAAGAGGCCTCGATAAGGACAAGGGCTTTATGAAGACAATAGAGCTTTACTGGGAACAGACCTTGATCAGAAACCTTTTGACAAAAAAATCCAGCGAGATCGAAAAGGCCGTGACCGTCTACGGAGGAGAGATCACCGATTATTACAATAAGACCAAAGAGAGGATAAAGGCAAAAGTCCTTGTGCTTGCCGATAAAAGGGCGGGGCAAATATTGCTTGGTTATGCGGGCGATGATATAGAAGAGCACGTAAGGCGGGAATCGGAGAAATTCTCTTTGTTATATGTAATCCCCGCGAGATTATATACCCTGGGAGAGGATAATACCCCCCTGGAAGACAGCATCTTCAATATCCGTAAGAAAGACAGGGAACTGATAGAGATAAACGGAAAGTGCGGGCTTGTAATTATAGAGGAAAGGATTTCTCTTGAACCCGAACCTCTTTCCGCCGTAAGAAAGGACATAGCAAAGCTTATAAAGATGAAAAAAGAAAGAGAGCTTATGAACGAATGGATAGATATATTGCGTTCAAAAGCCCGCGTCAGAATAAATAAAAAAGTGTTGGAGGAATTACAATAAGGGGGATGAAGACATGATAAAATCTCAAAACCGGCGCAGGAATTATTTTATTAAGAAAAGATTTCAGACAAATTTCATATTAAAGTTTTGCCTGCCCGTTATTTTTACGGCGCTGATCTCCGCTGTCGTGGTATATAGGTTTTCGAGCCAGAGCACCGCGACCGTATTCGAAAACTCAAGGCTCATGATAAAGGCAGGGACAGAATTTATAATACCGGGCCTGGTGTTGAGCACTTTGATCTCGGTGATCCTCGTTGGTATAGCGACGGCCCTTGTGATGTTTTTCATATCGCACCGCATAGCGGGGCCGCTTTACAAGCTTGAGAACTCGCTTGAAAGGCTGGGCAGCGGAGATATGAGTTTTGACATACATTTCAGGCAGAGAGACGAGGTGAGAAAGCTGGCAGAAATTTTTAACGCAGCTTCGCTGGATCTAAGCAAACTGATCGGCGACGTAAAGCGGGAGCACGCCCAGCTTAATTCGACAATAAAAGAACTTAAGGCCATGGTCGAGACAGCGCCGCTGGAAGAAGAGGCTCTAAAAGAAGTTATTAAGAAATTAGAGGCCGTAAACAGCCGGCTTAACGAGAAATTATTTAAATTTAGATTAAGGTAATATGCCGAGAAATAGATTTGCCGCGTTTATAATATTTTTAACGGTTTTTCTGGCCTTATCCCCGCCGCTATTTTCTCAGGAATTCGGCCCCCGGGGCCCGGAAGGGGATATCGAGGACTGGACTATCATCGAGAGTTCTTATGCGACTATATATGCCGAGAGGGATATAGATTTAAGGAACGTAGCCAGGAAAATAGACGTCAGTTTTGCGAGATACGACCCTATCGAGAAAACCCTTTTTTACGATAAAGGGATCTCGGGCGCGGAAAAGCTCGCTAATAAAATAGACATCATCGTAAGAAAAGACAAAAAAATACTGGATATGCACCCCCAGGGGTTCCATATAGATATCAGGATATATGAAAGCAATAAAGAGCTTCGGGGTATTTACGAGGAGATATTTAAGGAGTCAAAAGACCATAAGGCGTTCTATATCCACAAATTCCGCACCATATACGTATCTCTGCCGAATGTCTCCGAGTCCGTTCTTGCCCACGAAATAGGCCACGCCATTATCGATAACTACTTCGCGATCCTGCCTCCCATGAAGATACGGGAACTACTTGCCTGTTATTGCGACGTGCACCTAAAAGACTGAGCTATGTGTTGACATATACGGGCTAATAATATATAATATAAACCCATATATTACAAGACCTTCAATCAAAGGGATTTGAGATGTCCGATATAGTTAAAACAAGGCATGAGAAATTAGACATGTTGCGGAAGAAGGGCATAGACCCGTTCGGCGGAAGATTTTCCGTTTCCTCGCGGATCAAGGAATTAATAGAAGATTTTAAAGAGGGCGCCGAGGTTGTTGTCGCAGGCAGGATCATGGCCAAGAGGAAGCATGGCAAAAGCGTA
>JAUWWU010000147.1 GCA_030616695.1 Candidatus Omnitrophota bacterium
GGCAACGTTTATTTACCTGGCAACCTTTACAAACTGCGGGTTTCTGGCTATTCCGATAGCCGGCGCGCTTTACGGCTCCGAAGGCATAGTTAGAGTTGTGTTCTTTAATGTCGGGTTTAATCTATTGTATTGGACGTTGGGAGTCTGGACCCTGAGGCGCAGCGGCCAGGACGCATCATCGGGCAGGGTAAATATTCTATCGTTTTCAAAAAATCTTGTAAATAGCGGGACGATCGGCCTTTTGTGCGGTATAGCCGCCGGCTTAGCCGCGTTTAAGATGCCTTATATCATCCTGGATTCCGCCAGGATATTGGGTTCCGCCACTATACCGCTTGCGCTTCTTGCGGTCGGTTCCATAATGTCAAAAGCGGATACCCAGAAATTACGCACCTATAAAAAACCCATTATTCTCGTAATCCTGTGCAGGCTAATAGTCGTCCCTGCTGTAGCATTGTTTGTCACAGGTTTATTTGGCTGGCTTCCCCCCTTGGTGCGGGCGATTATAGTGCTGCAGTCAGCTATGCCTTCCGCCTCGACTACACCCCTGTTCACGACAAGATTCGGCGGGGATTCACAGCTTGCTTCGGCCGGTGTATTTGCAACGACTGCCTGCAGTATTATCACAGTACCCCTCTTCATATCTTTACTCTGATCCGGGATATAAAGAAAGGCTTGATATTTTAAGAGAAGCTGATAGCATAATAATAGAGGAGATGAAGCGCTTCGGGTATTATTACACTGTCTGGCAGACATTTGCTCTATTATTGTCGGTAAAGAGCGTAGGAGTTATGGGAGATAAAAGGACTTACGAGAATGTTATCGGCATAAGGGCAGTTACCAGCCGGGACGGGATGACGGCGGATTGGGCAAGGTTGCCCGTTGAAGCCTTAGAGACGCTATCATCAAGGATCATAAATGAGGTTAAAGGTGTAAACAGAGTCGTTTACGACATAAGCACAAAACCACCCAGCACGATAGAGTGGGAATGAAGGATAGGGGGCTTATATAATGCCGACGGCAGTTAAAGTGAATGTTGACCTGGCAAAGGAAATGGGGCTTTCCGAAGAGGAGTTTAGCAAGATAAAAAAACTGATCGGCAAGGAGCCTAATTTTACGGAACTCGGCGTTTTTTCGGCGATGTGGTCGGAGCACTGCAGTTATAAAAATTCAAGAAGGCTTTTTAGCTTATTTCCGACAAAAGGCAAACAGGTGGTGGTAGGGGCCGGCGAGGAAAACAGCGGGATCGTCGATATAGGGGGCGGATTGGGCGTTGCCTTCAAAATAGAGAGCCACAATCACCCTTCGGCGGTGGAGCCGTTCGAGGCATCGGCAACAGGTATAGGAGGCTGCCTTAGAGATATATTTACGACAGGGGCAAGGCCTGTCGCCGGGTTAGCGGCATTGAGGTTCGGAAGCCTGGACAACGAAAAAGTCAAATTTTTATTTAAAGAGGTCATAAGGGGGCTTGCGCATTATGCCAATACCGCAAAGGTCAACGCGGTCGGCGGCGACAGCTATTTTGACGAAAGCTATGAAGGCAACCCTCTCGTTAATGCCTTTGTTGTGGGAATCGTGGAAAAGAAGAAGATCGTAAGAGGGGTAGCTAACGGCATTGGGAATCCGGTCTATTACATCGGCGGGGATACGGGCAGGGACGGCGTGGGAGGCGCAAGTTTCGCATCTAAGGAAATAACCGAAGAATCGGCCTCTACGCCTAACGCTGTTGCCATAGGCGATGCAGAGCTCGGCAGGCGCCTGAGAGAGGCATGCCTGGAGTTAATAGAAAAAGGCCTTGTTGTCGGGATGCAGGATATGGGAGCGGCGGGGCTTACCTGCTCTTCCTGCGAGACCGCCACGCGGAGCGGCAGCGGCATCGAAATAGACGTATCACTGATACCTCAGAGGGAGAAGGGTATGACGCCTTATGAGATCTTGCTTTCGGAGTCGCAGGAGAGGATGCTCGCTATTTTAAAAAGCGGCAAGGAAAAAGAGGCGCTGGGCATATTGAAGAAATGGGATATAAATGCGGTAAAGATAGGTAAGGTCACGGATGACAAGATGATGAGGGTCAAGGAGGCCGGTGTTGTGGTATGCGAAGTCCCGGCCGAAGCCCTTACGAAAAAGGCCCCTCTTTATAAGAGAGAGGCAAAAGAACCCGCCTACTTAAAAGACGCGCAAAACCTGGATTACGGCGCCCTGAAGGAGCCCGGGGATTTTAATGAAGTGATATTAAAATTACTCGATTCTCCGACAATTTCCAGTAAGGAATCGGCGTATGGACAGTTTAGTTTCGTAGATAAGGACACTGTCCTGGTCGGGCCGGGCTCGGATGCTGCCGTCGTTAAAGTTAAAGGGACCAGGAAGGCGCTGGCAATAAGTGTTGATTGTAACGGCAGGTATTGCTATCTGAATCCCTATCACGGTGCCATGATGGCGGTTGCGGAAGCGGCAAGAAATATAGTCTGCACCGGCGGAAGGCCGTTAGCCATTACGGACGGCCTGAACTTTGGGAATCCGATGAAACCCGAGAATTACTGGCAGTTTGAGAAATGTATAGAAGGCCTTTCGGCTGCGTGTAAAGCCCTGGATACGCCTGTTATCAGCGGCAACGTAAGCTTCTATAACGAAAACCCGAAAGGCGCGGTGGATCCGACGCCGATGGTCGGCATGGTAGGGCTTATAAAGGATGCCGGTAAATGCGTCACCCAGGATTTTAAAAATGAAGGGGATGTAATAGTCCTTCTGGGCGAGCATAGCCCGGAC
>JAUWWU010000144.1 GCA_030616695.1 Candidatus Omnitrophota bacterium
AAATTATCCTGCTATGGTGAGGCAGTTTAAGAGGTTTAATATCGATATGACAAAAGAGCCGGTATTTGTATTTCCAACGCTTCATTATCAGAACGGCGGTGTTGAAATCAATGTTAAGTGTGAAACGAATATTCCCGGGCTATTTGTAGCGGGTGAGGCTTCAGGCGGCCTTCACGGAAGAAATAGATTAATGGGAAATTCTATATTAGATTACAATGTCTTCGGAAGGAGATCGGGCATTTACGCTGCCCAGTACGCCAAAAAACATAAAGTGGCTAAACTATCTCTTGAGCATGTGAAAAAATATAAAAAGGAGATGGAAAGAGCAGGGGTTAAAACAGATAGGATTTCGCCAGTACTACTTCCTCTATATACACCTGAGACAGTGAAAAAGAGGCAGCTCACCGCTCATTATGAAGGAACAATAAGATAATGCCTAAGCCTAAAATTGCACTTTATTGGTGTTCAAGTTGCGGGGGATGCGAGGAATCGGTCGTAGATTTGGCTGAGGATTTATTGAAGGTCGTAGAAGCAGTAGATATCGTATTCTGGCCGGTAGCGATGGACTTTAAATATAAGGATGTCGAAGCTCTGAAGGACGGCGAAATTGCGGCAAGTCTGATAAACGGCGCTATCAGAATGGATGAACAGGAACACATAGCCAAGTTATTGAGGAGGAAGTCAAAACTCATTATAGCCCATGGAAGCTGCGCTCATCTCGGGGGAGTTGTGGGACTTGCCAATTTCTACAAAAGAGAGGATGTTTTAAATAGGGCGTATAAAGAAGCCCCGTCGATAAACAACCCCAAAGGGATAGTGCCGCAGGTTAAGACAAAAGAATCCGGAAAGCAGTTGGAACTACCGGATTTTCACGATACTGTAAAAGCATTAGACCAGGTGGTGGAAGTAGATTATTATATACCCGGTTGCCCTCCTCCGCCTGACCTTATAAAGAACGCGGTTATGGCTATTTTGGAAAATAAGCTTCTTCCCAAGGGCACGGTCCTGGCAGAAAAGAAGGCGCTCTGCGATTCATGTTCCCTAAGGGAGAGCAAACCCGATAAAATGGAGATAAGTGAATTTAAAAGAATTTATGAGGTAGAGTGGGACCCTACAAAGTGTTTTTTAGACCAGGGAATTATCTGTCTCGGGCCCGCCACAAGGGATGGTTGCGGCGAAAGGTGCATAAAGGCCAATTTCCCTTGCCGGGGCTGCTTTGGCCCTACAGATAATGTGGCAGACCAGGGCGCTAAATTTTTAGCCGGCCTGGCGTCAATAATAGGTACAGACGATGAAGGAGAATTGAAAAAGATTGTAGATTCAATCCCTGATATTGCGGGATTATTTTACAGGTATAGTTTAGCCTCGTCCATATTGAGGAAAAAACATGGGTAGGCGACCAAAGGGAGTGCCGAGTCCAGCAGGACGAGGCCGAATTACGATTAATCCGATAACAAGATTAGAAGGCCATGGAAAGATAGATATTTTCCTTGACAATAAGGGTGATGTGGAACAGGCTTACTTTCAGGTGGCGGAGTATAGAGGGTTTGAGAAGTTTTGCGAGGGAAGAGCGGCGGAGGAGATGCCTGCCCTCACGCAGAAGATTTGCGGAGTGTGTCCTACGGCGCACCATACCGCCTCGAGCAAAGCGCTGGATAGCCTTTTTAAAGTAGACCCGCCGCCGGCAGCAAAAAAGATTAGGGAACTTATGTATAATGCATTCATGTTTGAGGACCATCTTTTGCATTTTTATATTTTGGGCGGGCCCGATTTTATAGTCGGCCCGGATGCGCCTGCGTCCGAAAGAAATATTCTTGGCGTAATAGGTAAAGTCGGCGTTGAAATCGGCAAAAAGGTCATCGACATGAGAAACAGGGTGCGGGGAGTGAATGCTACGATTAGCGGAAGTTCTCTTTATCCTGTTTGTGGCCTCCCCGGCGGAATCTCAAAATCTTTAAGTGAAGAGGATAGAACCAGTATAAAGGCCGTAACAAAAGATACAGTAGAGTTTGCGAAGTTTACATTGAAGATATTTGATGACATTGTTCTTAAGAATAAAAAATACGTCGATTTAATCACCGGCGATGTTTATTATCATAAGACTTACTACATGGGGTTGGTGGACAAAAATAATAAGGTAAATTTTTATGACGGAAAAATGAGAGTCGTTGATCCCGACGGAAAAGAATTTATAAAATTTGAGGCAAAAGACTACTTGAAACATTTAGAAGAAACACCTGTGCCGTGGAGTTATTTAAAGGTGCTTTATTTAAAAGATATCGGCTGGAAGGGATTCGTTGACGGCAAAGAGAGCGGAGTCTATAGAGTCGCTCCTTTAGGCCGGTTAAACGCATCCGACGGCATGGCTACGCCCTTAGCACAGGCCGAATATAATAGAATGTTCGATACCCTGGGAGGCAAACCTGTGCATAATACATTAGCTTATCATTGGGCCAGGCTCGTCGAGGTTTTATATGCGGCGGAGAGAATGGAAGAACTTGCCAAAGACGGAGAGCTTACTGATCCAAAGGTAAGAAATATCCCCAGGAGTGAGCCCAGCGAAGGCGTAGGCGTATGCGAAGCTCCCAGAGGAACGCTTTTTCATCATTATAAAACAGATGAGAAGGGGATATTACAGAAGGTAAACCTGCTGGTTGCTACACAGAATAATGCCGCAGCTCTCTGTATGTCTATTGAAAAAGCTGCCAAAGGCTTAATAAAAAAAGGTAAGGTAGACGACGGTCTTCTAAATATGGTGGAGATGGCTTTTAGGGCTTATGACCCATGTCTTGCCTGCGCAACCCATGCTATAGGCGGCGGCCCGGCGTTAGAAATAACAA
>JAUWWU010000089.1 GCA_030616695.1 Candidatus Omnitrophota bacterium
ACGTTCGGTGTCTTTATACGGGTCCCATTCTTCCACAGAAGTATTGACGTATAGAATCTGATGAAGGTGGCACCATTGGACCATGGCTATACAATCAATATTCCACGCGAGGTCGATGATCATATCCCCGGGCCCGACATATTTTGCAAGCAGCGTAGTGAAATTTTTCATAGTTACCCTGTCAATGACATACTTTACGCCTTTACCTAAAGCGCCTTTTACGCGCGTGCGGTTATCGACGAAATCCATAATGGTGATTTTTTTCGGCGGCATATCGATGAGCTTGAGGACACGCGGGACCGCGCATTGGGAAACAGAGCCGCAGCCGATGATCAATAAGTTGCCTTTGAATTTCATAATAAAATCTCCGCGAACTTCGATTTATTTTTCGAAAAAGATTTTACTCTTATGAAAATTATATCATATTTTTTTATATTTTGGTAAAAAAAGTGATAAAAATAAAAAATTTTTAAAAAATTATAAATTTTTTTAATACGCTTGCATTTCGCAAAATTCACTTTTAATTCGGCGTTTTCGGTGTTTATAATAAAAAGGGCAAGAAAGGCCGTCGGAAATCTCGCGATCTGCAGCATCAGGGATAAAGCGAAAGAAGTTCTCTCTATTATAAATCCGAATAAGGTGTTTGATACCCCTCGACCTTGTCCGATGATATGCACTATTATATCAAGATGTACGATATGTTATAATATTCTTTATGCATAAGGCAATCCGTGGGAAAAGAATTGATTTTGCGGTTTTTTTGTGATATCGTATTGAACGCATCTAAGTTTTTCAGAAGGATACACGTTATGAAAGACAGGTTCGATATAATCGTAGTCGGCGGCGGCCATGCGGGTTGCGAAGCCGCATTGGCGGGAGCGCGCATGGGATTGAACACGCTTCTTGTCACTCTCCGGGCGGACAGAATAGGCTTTATGTCGTGCAATCCCGCGATAGGCGGCTTGGGCAAAGGCCAGCTTGTAAAGGAAATAGACGCCCTTGGGGGAGAGATGGCCAAGGCTACGGATGAGACGGCCATCCAGTTCAGGATGCTCAATTCTTCCAAAGGCTACGCCGCCCGTTCGTCCCGCGTCCAGACAGACCGCGCTAAATACAATCAATATATGAGGGATTGCCTTTTGCGTCGGGCAGGCCTCGAAATCCTTGAGGATGAAGCGACGAATATCATTTCTGCAAAGGGAACCTGCAAAGGCGTCGTTACAAAATCAGGCAGAAAGATATATTCCTCCGCAGTCATTTTGACGACAGGGACTTTTCTTAACGGGTTGATCCATATGGGGCTCGGGCATTTCCCCGGCGGCAGGATAGGCGAAAATGCCTGTAACGAACTTTCAAAGAATTTAAGGGTATTAAACTTTAACGTAAGCAGCCTGAAGACGGGCACGACCCCGCGCCTGGACGGGAATACGATAGATTTTTCGGCATTAAAAGTCCAGAGAGGGGACAGGCATATAATCCCTTTTTCTTTTTCGAGGACGGAATTAAAGCTCAGGCAGCTTCCCTGCTATGTCACCCAGACCAACAAAAAGACGCATAAGATCATCAGGGATAATCTTGATAAGTCGCCGCTTTATACGGGAGTAATAAAATCCAGGGGAGTAAGGTACTGCCCTTCCATAGAAGACAAAGTCGTGCGCTTTCCCGACAGGAGCTCGCATACGATATTTTTAGAGCCGGAGGGATTGAGCGTGAACGAATATTATCCCAACGGCATATCCACAAGCCTGCCGGTGGATGTCCAGAAAGATTTCGTGCATAGCATAAAAGGGCTTGAAAATGTCAGGTTTATCAGACCCGGCTACGGCATCGAATACGACTTTGTGGACCCTACCGAACTCTATCCTACGCTCGAGACTAAAAAAATAAAAGGGCTTTACATGGCAGGGCAGATAAACGGTACGACCGGCTATGAAGAAGCGGCTTCTCTGGGGCTTATGGCCGGCATAAACGCGGCGCTTAAGATCAGGGGGAAAGCCCCTCTTATCCTTAAGAGGTCACAGGCATATATAGGCGTCCTCATCGATGACCTCGTTACAAAGGGCACAAACGAGCCTTACAGGATGTTTACCTCAAGGGTCGAGCATAGGTTGGTCATCAGGGAGGATAATGCCGATATCCGCCTTATGGATATAGGAAGGAAACTGGGGCTGGTATCAAAGAAGGCGCATTCCTATATGAAAGAGAAAAAAAAGAACGTTATGTCCGAAAGGCGTAAACTTGAATCCGCAAAACTCGGTCAAATATTAAAACGCCCCCACGTCTCTTATGAGGATATGCTGAGAGTCGATAAGGCGCTTAAGCCCCTCACGTATTATGAAAAGGTCCAACTCGAGATTGATATAAAATATGAAGGGTATATTAAAAGAGAGCTTATCAACATAAAAAAGCTCGAGAAGGTCGACCTTATAAAAATACCTCCGGGTTTTGATTATTCTTCGGTGAACGGGCTTTCTAATGAGATAAAAGAAAAGTTAGAGTATTTTAAGCCGTATTCGCTGGGCCAGGCCGCCAGGATCTCCGGGGTCACCCCAGCGGCCGTTTCCCTGCTTATGGTCAGGCTCCACTCAAAACCCGTATAGGGGACGTTTCTCTTTCACGCAACATAATATAAATAAAGGAGTTACAACATGGCGTTTTCCGTTTTGACATAATTAGAAAAGTGGGAGAGCATGAAAAGTGGAAAATGACCGCTTGTAACTTGTTGATATATAAAGGGTTGGGACAAAGAGAAACGTCCCCTTAAAGAGGGGGGAGGATGGGAGAGTATATCTACGCATTCAGTGCATATTTAAAGGATAAATTCGGGACAAGGGTTCAGCGGCTGAGTCTCAATGCCGGATTTACCTGTCCTAACCGCGACGGGAAGATCGGCAAGAACGGATGTATATATTGCAATGACGAAGGCTTTTCGCATTTTGCGGGAAAAAAGCCCCCGCCGCTTAAACAACAGATACGGCAATCAATGGATTATGCGAAAAAGCGGTATAAGGCGAAGAAGTTCATAGCCTATTTTCAGAATGCCACCAATACCTACGCCCCTTTGGAGAAGCTCAGAAAGACATATGATGTGATAAAAGAATTCCCCGACATCGTGGGCCTGTATATCTCCACGAGGCCCGACTGCGTGGACAAAAAGATACTCAATCTTATCGCTTCATACCGCAGAGATTACGACGTCTGGATCGAATACGGCCTTCAGAGCAGCCACGACAGGACGCTCCATTTTATAAATAGAGGCCACATCTTCCACGATTTCGTGAAGGCAGCGGAGATGACGGCGGAAAAGGATATAAAAGTCGGCGCGCATGTGATAATAGGCTTGCCCGGAGAAACGAAAGAGGATATACTCAAGACAGCGGAGAAGGTTGCCAGATTGCCCGTATCCGGAATAAAATTTCACATGATGCACGTCCTTAAAAAGACCAAGATCGAGGAGTATTATAGAAAGGGCAAGATCCCGCTCCTGAGTTTTAAAGAATATGTAAATAATCTCTGCGATTTTCTTGAAATCATAAGCCCTGTATGCGTCGTATTCCGCCTTGTCTCGGACGCAAGAGAAGATTTTCTCGTCGCGCCGAAGTGGATTAATAAAAAATCAGAGGTCATAAAAGCCGTTAACGACGAATTTAAAGAAAGAAAGACCAAGCAAGGATCAAAATATCCGTCCGCCTCAGGGGTGGTTTATATAAGTATGAAAGGGCAGCAATGAAAATTATAGATGAGATACTGAGGTACGTAAAGAATTACCGCTCGCGCCACGCTAACAATATAAATCTCGTCCTGCATATAATAGGTATCCCAGAAGTGTTATTCGGCCTGTTTCAGCTATTGACGGGAAAGTGGAAGATAGGGCTTCTTAATTTTTTTCTGGGGTATCTCTGGCAGTGGATAGGCCATACCTATTTTGAAAAAGATGAAATGGGGGAGATTATCGGAATAAAGAAGCTGATAGAAAAATACATAAGGATACCTAAATGATAGTAAGTTTGATAGACATGAAGTCCGGAGAGACGGGTATTGTGGTGCGGCTGGAAGGCGGGTCGGGCTTTATGGATAGAGTCCAAAGCATGGGTGTGCGCGTAGGCAAGGAGATAAAGAAGACAGGCGCCCATTTCTGGAGGGGCCCCCAGACCATATTAGTGGACAATTTTAAGATCGCGATAGGCCATGGCATGGCGTCAAAGATTTTTGTCGAGGTAAAGCGCTGATGGAGATAAACAGGATTTTATTAATGGGCAACCCCAACGTCGGGAAAAGCGCGCTTTTTTCCCGCCTCACCGGCGCGAAAGTCATAGTCTCAAACTATCCCGGCACGACCGTCGAATTTACTCAAGGCTATGTAAAGATAGATAGTAAAACCCCCGCCATTATCGACGTGCCGGGGACCTATTCACTTAAACCCACCAGCAGGGCGGAAGAAGTAGCCGTCCGGATGTTGAAAGAAGGAGATTTAGTCATAAACATCGTAGATGCGACAAACCTGGAGAGAAATCTTTCCCTTACGCTGGAATTGTTGGAAAGAAATATACCCCTTATCGTCGCGCTCAATATGTGGGACGATACGAAGCACAGGGGCATCGAAATAGATGTAAAGAAGTTGGAGAAGATCTTAGGTGTCCCTGTAATACCCACCTGCGGCCTCACGGGAGAAGGGATAAAAGAGCTCGTAGGACGCATCCCTAAGGCAAAGGTAAAAAAGGCCGACCCTCTAAAAGAGGGGGAGAGATGGGAATATATCGGCAGGATCGTAAAAGAGG
>JAUWWU010000048.1 GCA_030616695.1 Candidatus Omnitrophota bacterium
ATAACGAAGAAGCGCGGATCTCAAAGCTTCCCCTTTTTGGTTTTTCCCTGGTGTGCCCTTTGGCAATATTAGGGATGTTTTTTTCCCGGCCGCAAAAAAGAGACGTAGCCCTTCTTTATATCTTCATATTTTCTTTTACGATAGCCACAGTCTCCTTTTTTGTCAATTCGCGGTACAGATTGACAGCTGTCCCTTATTTTATCATTTTTGCCGCTGCGGGAGCCTGGCAGATTTTCCGGAGGTATAGGGACAGGCGATATAAAAGTCTTGCCTTTTCGCTCGTCCTGTTGGCCGTCTTATATTTTTTATCTAATATCAGGCCTGCGGAAGCAGACATCGACCGACGTAACTTCACTTTTTATTATAATAAGGGGATCATCCTATCAGATAGCGGAGATTACGAAGAAGCCAAAAAGGAATTTCGGGCAGCCCTGAAGCTGAACCCCCGGGATTTTTTAAGCCGCCTCGCTTTGGGCAACCTTTATTATAAAATAGGGGATTTCGAAGGGGCCATAGACAACTATAAAAAGGCCATGGACATAAACCCTTATTTTTACACATCCCATTTGAATTTAGGTATTGTATATGATAATATGGGACGGGCGGCTGATGCGGAAAAGGAGTTTAAAAAAGTGCTCGAGATCAAACCCGAAAACAGCGCCGCTCATTACAATCTGGGCAGAATATACCAGGAAAGAGGCCTTGCGGAGATGGCGTTAAAGGAATACGAAGCGGCCCTTCGCGGCGAACCGGGCAACCAGCAGGTTATGCAGGCCCTCGAAAAGGTTAAGTCAAGCGATTCGGGTAAAAAATAAAGGAAGTATAAATATGGCGAAAGAGATAGTTGTTAACGCGACTGCCGAAGAGAGCAAAGTAGCGATATTGGGCAACGGGAAACTCGGAGAATTTTATGTCGAGAGGGCGTTGACGCGGCGCCTTGTCGGCAGCGTATATAAAGGCAGGGTTGAGTCTATCCTGGCCGGTATAGGAGCCGCTTTTGTAAACATTGGCCTTGAGAAAAATGGATTTCTTTATGTGGATGATATTGTGGCGGAGGGAGCGCCTTACAGCGATATAGTCCGCGAGGAAATGGGGCATGGTTACGGGAAAAGGGAGGCACCCGGCCCTCCGAAAAAAATAAGCAACTTACTGAAGAAGGGCCAGGAGATCCTGGTACAGATCGTAAAGGAGCCGATAGGCACCAAAGGAGCGAGGCTGACGTCTCACATTACGCTGCCGGGTAAATACCTCGTCTTTATGGCCCGCGATAAGCATAGGGGCGTATCCAGGAAAATAATCGACCCGAAAGAGAGAAAGAGGCTGAAGAGTATCATAGGCCAATGGAACCTGCCGGAAGACGTAGGCATCATCGTCAGGACAGCAGCCGTAAACCACGCAAACCATGAATTGAGAAGAGAGGCGATGTATCTAAATAAGCTTTATCGGCGGCTTGAAAAGATAGCCGCAAAAAAATCGGCCCCTGCCCTTATCTATGAGGAATACGGCCTGATCCAGCGCATAGCACGCGACAATTTTACGGAAGACACGAAGATAATGGCCATAGATTCGAAAGAGGAATGCAGGAAGACCCTCGGCCTTCTCAGGATGATAGCGCCCGGAATGCGCTCTAAGCTAAAGCTATATAAAGGGCAGCTGCCCATATTCGAGAAATTCAACATAGCCGATGACATCGAGAAGATATACAAAAGGAAGGTGCAGCTGCCGTCAAAGGGGTACATTGTAATAGAGCCGACCGAGGCCCTCGTTACGATAGACGTCAATACCGGCAGATTTTCGGGTAAAAGCCCGAAAGACACGGCATTTCTCGTCAATAAAGAGGCGGCTACCGAAATAGCGCGGCAGCTAAAATTGAGGGATATCGGAGGGATAATCGTTATTGATTTCATAGACATGGAAGTCAAGGAGCACAGAAACGCCGTATTGCAGGTGTTCTTGAAGGCATTAAAGGGCGATAAAGCGAAGATAAAGGTCTTGAATTTTTCCTCGATAGGGCTGGTCGAGATGACAAGGCAGCGGATGCGCCGAAGCCTTGAAAGCGTTTCTTATCAAAGCTGTTCCTATTGCAACGGTAGGGGCGTGGTAAAATCTCCCCTGACCATGTCAATAGAGGTCATACGGCTGCTGGAGCAAAAGCTGAAGGGCCAGCGCCATAAAAAGGTGGAGGTGTCTGTTAATCCAGACCTTAAAGAATACCTCCTGCGGAATTACAAAAAGACCCTTTTCTCATTGGAAAGAAAATTCAGATGCAGCATACCCATAACCGCAGAGCCGCATTCGCACATAGAGGATATCAGGATAAATATACGATAGATTCTTGACATCATATTATGATTATGTTATTATTACTACCCTTGTAAACCATAGCACGGAGGATAGATGGAATACGCGATTATTGAGATCGGCGGAAATCAGTTCAGAGTGAAAAAAGGGGATAAGATCCAGGCGGATTTCGCCTTAGGGAAGGCCAAAAAAGCGATAAAGATCGACAAGGTCTTGTTGTACCGCGCAGGAAAGGACCTCGAGGTGGGCACCCCCTACGTAAAGGGCGCAAGTGTTTCTTGTGATATAGCCGGCGAGGTAAAAACAAAGAAAATAATCGTTTACAAGTATAAGCGCCGCAAGAGCTGCAAGTTTAAAAAAGGGCACAGGCAGCGGGTGGTTGCGCTTATCGTTAAAGAGATAAATACATAGGAGCGGACAATGGCACATAAAAAAGGACTAGGGAGTTCGCGTAACGGCAGGGACAGTAATGCCCAGTGCCTGGGCGTGAAGCGTTTTCACGGCCAGGTTGTAACGGCCGGCAGCATACTTGTCCGACAGCGAGGCACTCCCTTTAGGCCGGGCCTTAACGTGGGAAGAGGTTCCGACGACACGCTTTTCGCAATGAAGACAGGCATTGTAAACTTCCGGAAAAACCGCACAATCAGTATAATCCCGACATAACCGCACATGTTTGTTGACGAAGCCAGGATATTCGTAAAAGCGGGCGACGGCGGAAACGGTTGCAACAGCCTTGAGAAATTTGCCGGCAAAAAATACGGCCGCCCTAACGGCGGCGACGGCGGAAAAGGCGGCAGCGTCATAATCGAAGCCGACAACAACAAGCAGACATTAATCGATTTTCGATACAATAAGCATTTTAAGGCTACCTCCGGCAAACAGGGCGGCTCTAATAACAAAAATGGCGAAGACGGCAGGGGTTGCGTTATAAAAGTCCCGCCGGGCACAGTGATACGCGAATCCGGGACAGAGGTGCTTCTGCGGGACCTCCGGCAGGCCGGCGAAAAGGTCCTGATAGCAAGGGGCGGAGCCGGCGGAAAAGGCAACGACAAAAAGAGAGAAGCCACCCTTGGCGAAAAAGGGGAGGCAAAAGAACTTAGCTTCGAATTGAAGCTTGTCGCCGACGTAGGGATTATCGGTTACCCGAACGCAGGCAAATCCACCCTTCTTTCAAGGATTACCAGCGCCAAGCCGCGAATAGCCGATTTCCCCTTTACCACCAAAAGTCCGATACTGGGTGTAGCGCAGGTCGGAGATTTCAGTTTTGTAATAGCGGATATACCGGGTCTTATCGAAGGCGCCCATAGAGGCCGCGGTTTAGGCGATAGATTCTTGCGCCATATCGAAAGGACGAGGCTCCTTCTTCATCTTGTGGATATGTCGGGTATTGAGGAAAGGGACCCCGGAGATAGTTTCGAAAAATTAAATAAGGAACTGGGGCTTTACAGCAGTTCCTTGCGCAGCAAGAAGCAGGTTGTGGCAGCCAATAAAATGGATATCCCGCGCGCAAAAGAATTGATCGTGGGTTTTAAGCCTGCCGGTGTAAAAAAGGTGCACCAGATTTCCGCCTTGACGGGCGCAGGCATAGAAAAACTTCTTAGGGCCGTGGCATCGGAGCTTAGGACGGAAAAGAGCGAGGAGTAAGGTGAGCGCAAAAATTTTGGTTGTTAAGATCGGGACATCTGTTTTGACAAACGAAAAGGGCATACTGGATGTCAATATCGTCAAGCACATAGCGGAGCAGGTAAGCCTGATCGCAAAGAAGGGGTCCGGCGTGGTGATAGTTTCTTCCGGGGCGATCGTGGTCGGCATGCAGCTTCTGGGGTTCAGTAGGCGCCCCGAATACTTGCCGGAGATGCAGGCATGCGCCGCAGTCGGACAGGCTCAGCTGATAAAGATATATGACGATCAGTTTAAAAAATTCGGTATCACAACGGCCCAGGTGCTGCTTACGCAGGACGATATAAATAACAGGACCAGATACCTCAACGCGCGGAATACCTTCCTGTCGCTGCTCAAAAAGGGCATAATTCCGATCGTGAATGAAAACGACACGGTTTCCACCGAGGAGATAAAGTTCGGGGACAATGACAGGTTATCAAGCCTTGTCGCCGCTTTAATAGAAGCCGATAAGCTTATCATAATGTCAAATATCGACGGCCTTTATCGGTTCGACAAGAAAGAAAAGACAAAAAAAGAGATCGTCCATAAGGTGGAGAAGATCACGGACGAGATCGAATCTCTGGTCGAAGACGAACGCAGCAAGTACGGCGTAGGCGGCATGCGCACGAAGCTGGAGGCCGCCAGGATATCGACGAATGCCGGGATAGAGTGCGTTCTTATAAACGGCAAGAAAGAGCGCTCTCTCGCAGACTTCCTTAGCGGCAAGAAAATAGGGACGGTCTTTGTTGCCAGACAGCCCAAGATAGGCGCAAAGAAACGCTGGATCGCTTATTCTTCCAGGACACCGGGGGCAATAAAAGTAGACGCGGGGGCGAAAGAGGCATTGATAAAAAAGAACAGGAGCCTGCTCCCCTCCGGCGTAATCGGGTGCACCGGCAGGTTTAATGCCGGGGACACGGTCGGTATAGTGGACGAAAATAACAGGGAGTTCGCCAGGGGCATTACCCATTACTCCTCTTCGGAGGTGAATAAAATAAAAGGCCGGAAGACGGAGGACGTTGAGGAGATCCTCGGGTATAAGTATTACGACGAATTGGTCCACAGGGACAATCTGGTTATTCTATAGTCTGAAAGGATAGATGTGATGGGCGCGGAAAAAACTATTTTAACGATGGCCAAGGCTGCCAAAAGGGCCGGTTTTATATTGAGCCAGGCTTCATCCAGGGAAAAAAACTCGGCGATAAAAAAGATGGCCGGGAGCATAAAAAGAAATGCCGGCTATATTCTTAAAGAAAACGCAAAAGACAGGAAGGCCGCGGAGAAAAACAGGATAAAGCCTTCGCTCCTTGACAGGTTGACGCTCAATAAAAAGCGCATAACGGCTATGGCCGCCTCGCTTTATGAAATAGCAAAACTTAAGGATGTTATAGGCGAAATAAAAGAGACGATAAAAAGGCCTAACGGGCTCTTGATCGCTAAGATGAGCGTCCCTATAGGCGTTATAGGCATTATTTATGAATCCAGGCCTAATGTTACAAGCGATTGCGCGGGATTATGCCTGAAATCCGGCAACAGTGTTATACTAAAAGGCGGAAGCGAGGCGCTCAATTCAAATAAAGCTATATTTAAGTGCCTGCAAAGCGCTATCAAAGATACATCCATCCCCCGGGATGCGATCTCGCTCATAACATCAAAACGTAGAAGCGCCGTTGCGGAACTTCTAAGGCTTGATAGGTATGTAGATCTTATAATCCCAAGAGGCGGGGAAGGCCTGATCAGGGAGGTGGCACGGCGGTCCCGCATCCCTGTTATAAAGCATTATAAAGGTATTTGCCATGTCTATGTGGATAGTGACGCGGATTTGAATATGGCCCACAAGATAGCTATAAACGCAAAGGTAGAGAGACCCGGCGTATGCAACGCAATGGAGACGCTGCTTGTCCATAAAGATATAGCTGTAAGATTCCTTCCTGTAGTCGCTCACGATTTAAAATCCAAGGGCGTGGAAATCAGAGGATGCGCTAAGGCAAGGCATATACTCAAATGGGCAAAGAGGGCTGATGAAAAAGACTGGGCCACAGAGTATCTGGACCTTATATTATCCGTTAAAGTAGTTGACGATATAGATGTGGCCATAAAACATATAACTACTTACGGCTCAAACCATTCCGATGCGATCGTCACTAATAATTACGACAATGCTATGAAATTCTTGAAGCGGGTCGATTCTGCCTGTGTTTATGTAAATGCCTCCACGAGATTTACCGACGGATATGAATTCGGCATGGGCGCCGAAATAGGCATCAGTACGGATAAATTGCATGCCCGCGGCCCCATGGCACTTAAGGAGTTGACCACTTATAAATACGTCATATTAGGCAAAGGGCAGATACGGAGATAAATTACAAATTACAAATCACAAGTTACAAACAAATTACAACTAAATCCTGAAAGCTGAAGCAAAGGTGTAGCTTTGAAAAAGAAGAGAATAGGCATATTGGGAGGCACGTTCAATCCGCCGCATTTCGGGCATCTCCTTTTGGCCCAGGAATCTCTGATAAAATTAAAGCTGGACAAGGTTATATTCATACCCGCATTTATACCTCCCCATAAAGCGGTTAAGCGCACCAGCGCGCGCATGCGCCATAAAATGGTAACGCTTGCGTGTAAGGGGAACCCGAAATTCGAAGTCTCCGGGATAGAGCTTGAAAGAAAGACCGTATCCTATTCGGTCGATACCCTGAGAAGATTGCGCAATAAATACCGAAAAGGCACCGAGCTATTTTTTATAACCGGCTCGGATTCGCTCGGCGAGCTGGCGACATGGAAGGATATCGATGAAATCTTGAAGCTGGCAAAGTTTGTCGTAGCGCTAAGGCCGGGCTTTCCCATATCGGGGCCAAAGCAAAAAGTGAGGTTTATAAAGATACCTCCTCTCGGCATATCCTCCTCCATGGTAAGGGAGCGCTTGCGCCTTTCACAGCCGATAAGATACCTTGTGCCGGAGCCGGTCCGTAAGTTTATAATAAAGCACAGGTTGTAT